>PWVN01000047.1 GCA_003561835.1 Syntrophomonadaceae bacterium | reverse complement strand
TAGCGGTTATTCGCTGTTGTAATAAACATCACCTGGGAAAGGTCAAAGGCAGTCTCAATGTAATGATCACTGAAAGAATTATTCTGTTCCGGGTCTAAAACTTCCAGCAGGGCAGCTGAAGGATCGCCCCGAAAATCAGTTGCCATTTTATCCACCTCATCAAGAAGAAAAACGGGATTGCGGGATTTGGCCTGGCGGATCCCCTGGATAATGCGTCCCGGCAAGGCCCCCACATAGGTGCGGCGGTGGCCCCGAATCTCCGCCTCATCTCGCACACCACCGAGCGAAATACGTACAAATTTCCGTTCAATCGCCCTGGCAATGGAACGGGCCAGGGAGGTTTTCCCCACCCCCGGCGGGCCAATCAGGCAGAGGATCGGCCCTTTAATCTTTTGTGTAAGGCGGCGCACCGACAGATATTCCACAATACGTTCCTTAACTTTCTCCAGGCCAAAGTGATCTTCATCCAAGATCCGTTCCACTTTATCAAGTTCAAGACGGTCTTCTGTCTGATAAGACCAGGGAAGTTCCAGCAACCAATCCAGGTAGGTACGGATAACGGCCGCTTCAGCCGCTGCCGGAGGCATCTTTTCCAGCCGATCTATTTCCTTAAGCGCTTTTTTTTCCGCCTCTTCCGGAAGCTTGGCCTCGGCAATTTTCTCACGGTAATCAGCCGCTTCCACCATCCGCTCGTCTTCTTCCCCCAACTCCTTGTTAATGGCCTTAACCTGCTCCCGCAGGTAATATTCCTTTTGGGTTTTTTCCATTTGCTTGCGCACTCGCAGCCCGATTTTCTTTTCCAGTTCCAGGATCTCCATCTCGTGGTTTAACAAATTGGCGAGCGTTTCCAGGCGGTTGATCGGCGAAAATGCTGCCAGAATCTCCTGTTTCTGTTCAACTTTTAAGGACAGGTGGGAAGCAATCACATCGGCCAGCCGTCCTGCTTCAGTTATATTGGAGACATTGGCAAGCACATCAGACGGAATTTTCTTACTTAATTTAATATATTGCTCAAACTGATGGAGCACATGACGTGTCAGCGCTTCCGCCTCCTTATGGCGGCGGTTGTCATCGTCAACCTCTTCCACCAGGGCCTTGATATAAGGCTCCATTTCCAGCACTTTTTCAATACGGGCACGCCGTATCCCTTCCACCAGAATACGGATCGTCCCTCCCGGCAACTTCAACATCTGTTTAATCGTGGCAACAGTGCCCACATCATAAAGATCTTCTGGGCCAGGCTCATCATCTTCCGACTTTTTCTGAGCAACCAGCAAAATTACATTGTCTTGCAGCATCGCTTCGTTAAGCGCCTTAATTGATCGTTCTCTTCCAACATCAAGGTGCAAGACGAGATGGGGAAAAACGATCACACCGCGGAGCGGCAGCAAAGGTAATTCAATATGTTCACCCATCGCTCGTGCTTCCTCCCGTCCTCAGTTAAAATTTGTTCATGAATTTATGATACCCGCAGGGCTCAGGCACACCTCACCCTCCAGGCTGCTGTCATGTTGATTCTCCTGCTCTCCTTCGACCACTGTTATGCCTTCTTTTTGTAATAATCCCCGCTTGAATACTTCAGTTATATGGGATACAGGTATAACCTTTATATCCTTTTCCCGCTCATAACTGCACTGCCAGTTTTCTGCAGGAATGAGAACCTCTTTTGCCCCAGCCAGCCTGGCAGCTTCAATTTTTGCCGTTACCCCGCCCACGGGGCAAACAACCCCACGAATGGAGATTTCACCTGTGAGCGCCAACTTATTGTCAACAGGAATGCCCTTAAATGCGGAATAGACAGCCAGGGCCACCCCTGCCCCTGCAGAAGGTCCGTCCACCGGCATCCCCCCGGGAAAATTGAGATGTACATGGTAATCACTCATGTTTACCTGCAGGTGGCTGGCAAGAACGGTAAGCACATTTTCCACAGATCCCCGGGCCGTGCTCTTCCTCCTCAGTTTTCGACCGAGGGCTCCCATTTCTTCTTCTTCCACAATACCTGTGATACTGAGATTACCCTTTCCTTCTCCGGCCAGGGAAACAGCAGCTTCGATCTCCAGCAGTGAACCCCGCTGCGGGCCATAAACAGCCAGGCCGTTCACCAGTCCAACCTGGGGAGTTACTGGAATCTGCTTCTCCAACCGGGGCACCAGGCGGCTGTTATTAACAACCCATTCTATTTCCTCCGCCCCCAGAAATTTTCTCCCTTCAACCTGGGCCAGTCCTGCGGCGGTCTGGATCATATTTACCCCTTCCCTACCATTATGGGCAAAAGTCCTGATAATCTCCAGGGCTTCCGGCTGCAAGATGAATTTGATGCGCCTGGCTGCATTGGCGGCAATTGACCCGATTTCCCGGGGTGAAAGATCACGGAAATATATTTCCAGGCAACGGGAACGGATCGCCGGAGGGATCTCCTCAGGCTGCCTGGTCGTAGCCCCGATCAGGCGGAAGTCTGCAGGCAGGCCGTTTTCAAAAATATCGTGGATATGCCGGGGAACATTACGGTCCGAACGGTTATAATACGAGCTTTCCAGGAATACTTTACGATCCTCCAGCACCTTAAGCAGTTTATTCATCTGCACCGGGTGCAATTCCCCGATTTCGTCAATAAAAAGAATACCACCATGTGCTTTTGTCACTGCTCCGGGCTTAGGCTGGGAAACTCCGGCCATGCCCAATTGTCCCGCTCCCTGGTAAATGGGATCGTGCACCGTCCCCATGAGAGGATCTGCAATTCCCCGTTCATCAAAACGCAGCGTGTTGGCGTCCACCTCCACAAAACGGGATTCACTGCTG
>PWVN01000024.1 GCA_003561835.1 Syntrophomonadaceae bacterium | reverse complement strand
GATCGGGAACGAGGTGGGCCTGAGCTCCAGCTCCACAGTCCATTCCCACCTGAACACCCTGGAAAAAAAGGGGTTTATTCGCAGGGACCCCACCAAACCCAGGGCCATAGAGATCCTGGAGCACGAATCCTTCCGGCAGCAAAAGGAGGGCGTGGTGAAAATCCCGGTTTTGGGCCAGGTGGCGGCGGGCTCCCCCATCCTGGCGGAGGAAAACATCGAGGATTACTTTCCCGTCCCGGCCAGCCTGGTCAAGGAGGACCAGGTCTTTATGCTGCGCATCCGGGGGGACAGCATGGAAAAGGCGGGGATTTTTCACGATGACTACGTCATCGTCCGGCAGCAGAACTCCGCGGTGAACAACGACATCGTCGTGGCCCTGCTGGAGGATGAGGCCACCGTCAAGAGGTTCTTCCGGAACAAGGACCACGTGGAACTGCGGGCGGAAAACGACCTCTATGAACCCATCATCGCCCGGAATGTGCTGGTCCTGGGGAAGGTTATCGGACTGTTCCGCAGCCTTCACTGATATACTTGGGTGGAACTGTTCTTATATGGAAGGAACAAAAGCGGCTCCCCTCTCAAAGAGGTGGAAGCCGCTTTTTTGCCTGCAGGGCAGCGGCGGCGGCCGTGAGGGCTGCCCGGGTATGGGGGTAGGACAGGCCCCCCTGCAGGTAGACGGCATAGGGTGGGTCCAAAGGGGCATCGGCGGAGAGCTCCAGGGATGACCCCTGGACAAAGGTGCCGGCGGCCATGATGATCTCCCTCTGGTACCCCGGGACAGGGCCCGGGACCGGCAGGGCATGGGAGTCCACCGGGGAATAGGCCTGGATGAGGCGGCAGAACTCCTGCAGGAGGTCCGGCTCCTTCAGCAGGATGGCCTGGACGATATCTCCCCGGGGCTCCTGGACCCGGGGCCTGACTTCAAAGCCCAGGGACTCGAAGAGGCAGGCGGCAAAAAGGGCCCCCTTCAGGGCTTCCCCAACAAAGTGGGGGGCCAGGAACAGCCCCTGGATCAGCAGCCTGTTGGTGCCCAGGGTGGGGCCCAGTTCCCTGCCCAGGCCCGGGGCTGTCAGCCTGCCGGCGGCCTGTTCCACCAGATTTCCGGTTCCCACCACGTAACCACCGGAGGGGGCCAGGCCTCCCCCCGGGTTCTTGATGAGGGAACCGGCTATCAGATCTGCCCCGGCCATGAGGGGCTCTTCCTCCTCCACAAATTCCCCGTAGCAGTTATCCACAAAAAGGACGGCCCGAGGATTGGCCTCCTTCAAGAGGGGCAGCAGGAAGTGCAGGTCCTCCATGGTCAGGGCGGGCCGCAGGGAATACCCCCGGGAGCGCTGCAGGTAGAGAAGCCTGACCCTCTCGTCCGGGAGAAAGGGTTTTAGGGCGCTTAAAACCCCCTGCCGGTCCCGGGCCAGAACGGGTTCGATCACATTCACATTGTCAAATCCGATGTCAAAATCCTGCAGGGTACCCCTTTGCCCGGGGCCCCCGATGACCTTCTGCAGGGTATCGTAGGGGGGGCCGGTCACGGCCAGGATTTTCTGCCCGGGGCGCAGGGCGCCGAAGAGGCAGCAGCTGATGGCGTGGGTTCCCGAGACCAGCTGGGGCCGGACCAGGGCCATCTCCCCGCCGAAGACACTGGCATAGAGGCCCTCCAGCTTCTCCCGGCCGGTATCGTTGTAACCGTAGCCCGTGCTGGCGGTGAAATCCTCCTCCGAGACCCGGGCCCGGCGGAAGGCTTCCAGGACCCGCACCTGGTTGTAGGCCTGGGTTTCTGCGATTTTTGCCTGGGCTTCCCCGGCAGCTTCCTGGGCTTTTCGGGCCCTTGCTTCGATATCCGGGGAGAGGTTTAACAGTTCGTACCAATCCTTCAGGGAGACCCCCTCCTCAAGTCCATGAGCTTCAGTTTGTCTTCCACCAAAACCAGGAGCTCCTTGAGTCCCGTCCTCTTCAAGGCGGAAATCATGACGCTCTCGGGGTACTCCCGTTTGAGCCGGGCCAGGCGGCCCTCCTCTTCCAGCAGGTCCCTTTTGTTGAAAACGGCCAGGTGCTCGTAGGGCTCCTTTCCGTGGATTTCGTTTAAGACCGTCAAAACCGAGGCCATATGCTCCTCCATGGCGGGGTGGTTGATGTCGATGACATTGAGGAGGAGGTCCGCCTCCTTAACCTCTTCCAGGGTGGCCCGGAAGGAGGCCACCAGGAAGTGGGGCAACTTCCGGATGAACCCCACGGTGTCGGCCAGGATGATCTCCTGCCCCCCCGGCAGCCGGGCCCTCCGCAGCAGGGGGTCCAGGGTGGCAAAGAGCCTGTCCTCTGTAAAGGTTTCTGCCTGGGTTACGGCATTGAAGAGGGTGGATTTGCCGGCGTTGGTATACCCCACCAGGGCAACGGTGGGAACCCGGTTCTTCTTCCGGGACTGCCTCTGGACCATCCGGTGCTTCTTGATATTCTCGATGTCCCTGTTCAGGTTGGCGATGCGGCGGCGGATCCTGCGCCGGTCCATCTCCAGCTTGGTCTCCCCGGGTCCCCGGGTGCCGATGCCGCCCCCCAACCGGGACATGGCCGTGCCCCGGCCCGTCAGCCGGGGGAGCAGGTAGTTCAGCTGGGCCAGTTCCACCTGCAGCTTCCCCTCCCGGGTACGGGCCCGGGTGGCGAAGATATCCAGGATGAGGGCGGTCCTGTCCACCACCTTGCAGCCCAGGGCCTCCTCCAGGTTCCTTCCCTGGGTCGGGGACAGCTCCGCATCGAAGATGACCATGTCCGCCCGGGACTCTTCCACCAGAAGGCGGATTTCCTCCGCCTTCCCCTTGCCGATGTACAGGGAGGAATCGGGGGAATCCCGCTTCTGCAGGGCCACGTGGGATACCCGGGCCCCGGCGGTTTTGGCCAGTTCCTCCAGTTCCGCCATGGTCTCATCTGCCTGCCAGGCAGTGGCGTTCTTCAGTATAAGGCCTACCAGTACTGCGTTTTCCAAGGCATATCCCCTTTCCAACGGGAAACTATCTAATTTTACCATATCCCCAGGGCCCCTGGCAAAAAAATCCGCTTCCCGGCAGTTGCCTCCCTTCATTTAATAGGGCATGTAATAGAAGCGGTCCTCCGCCTCTTCCTCCTCATCCCCGGCAAAGTCCACTTCTTCCAGGCTGACCAGCTGTTCCCGGGAGGGGTTGTGGGCGCGGACCAGCCGGGCGGCCTGCTTGCGGATGGCTTTCTCGATCAGGTTCCGCACCAGGCGGGCATTGCTGAAGTTCAGGGCCCGGACGCTGACGTCCTCCAGGAATCGGTTAAGATAGACCCTGGCCCCCCTGCTCATCACATACTCCCGTTCCTTTGCCATGGTTGCGGCAATCTCCATGAGCTCCTCCCTGTCGTAGTCGGGGAAGGTGATCTGGATGGGGAAACGGGATTTGAGGCCGGGGTTGGACAGCATGAAGAGCTCCATTTCCTTCTTGTACCCCGCCAGGATGACGATGAGCTGGTTCCTGTGGTCCTCCGTGGCCTTTACCAGGGTATCGATGGCCTCCTTGCCGAAATCCTTATCGCCGCCCCGGGCCAGGGCATAGGCCTCGTCGATAAAGAGGATACCGCCCAGGGCCTTGTTGACCTGGACCCGGGTCTTCTGGGCCGTGTGCCCGATGTATTCCCCCACCAGGTCCGCCCGCTCGATCTCCACCAGGTGCCCCTTGGCCAGGATGCCGGTTTCCTGGAAGAGCCTCCCCAAAATCCGGGCCACCGTGGTCTTCCCCGTCCCCGGGTTGCCCTTGAAGACCATGTGCAGGACCAGGGGGGCGCTCTTTAAATTGTGGGCCTGGCGGATTTTCTGCATCCGGGCATAGGCGGTGATTTCCTTGATGACCCCCTTTATCTTCCCCAAACCCGTCAGGTTTTCCAGCTCCAGGAAGGGGTCTTCCCTGTCTTCCGCCCCCGGCGCCTCCTCTTCCCGGGGCCGGGTCGGCGGGATTTTTTGGGGACTCCCTCCCTCCCACCGGTATTTGGCTGGAGTAGAAAGGTTCACTTTTTTCTTTCCCCGGTTGAACGTTATTTTCGGCACTGCCCTCCCCCTTTGCTGCCTTCTACGATAGTATACGCAGCAGGTAGGCCGGGTGTCCAGGAGTGCATCAAGGAGGGACAGCGGGAATGGGCCGGCATAGGCGGGAAATGAAAAAACAGCCCGGCGAGGGGCTGTTTTACCGGCTTAGCTGTCTTCGCCGGAGGTCAGGGTCATGTTCCGGGATGGGACCACCGTGGAAACCGCGTGCTTGTAAACCAACTGCTGCCTTCCGTCCACATCCAGCAGTATGGTAAAATTATCAAAACTGCGAACCGTTCCTTTTATCTGGTAGCCGTTGACCAGGAAAATCTGCATGGGCATATTGTCTTTACGGGCCTGGTTGAGAAAGTTGTCTTGCAGGTTTATTGGTCCTTTGTTCATTTGGAATGATCCCTCCATACATCTTTTGCTATCCTATTCTAGACCGGGGGAGAATTCTCCTGCAGATATTTGGCAAATATTTTTAACTGCGCGGCTCATCTCCTCATATGTATCATTCTCCAGTGTTAACCAAACAATTCCTTCATTTTTCTTGAACCAGGTCAGCTGCCTTTTGGCATACCGGCGGGTGTCCCGTTTCAAGAGTTCCACCGCTTCCGCCAGGGTGGCCTCCCCTTTCAGGTACAGGAGCATATGCCGGTACCCCAACCCCTGGAAGGGTTTCAAATCGGGGGAGTAACCCCGGGAAAGGAGCCCTTCTATTTCCGCCAGGAGCCCCGCGTCCATCATCCGGTCCACCCTCTCCTCGATACGCCGGTAGAGTTCCTCCCGGGGTCGGTTGATGCCGATGAGGCGGGAGCTGTAGGCGGTTTTCCGTATTTTCGTGTCCCGGACCTGGCTGTGGATGGGTTTCCCTGTCAGGTAAAAGACCTCCAGGGCCCGGATGGTCCTGCGGAGGTCGCGGGAGTGAATCCTGGCGGCGCTCTCCGGGTCCAGCTCTGCCAGTCTGCGGTAGAGGGTTGCGGCCCCCTCCTCCTTGGCCTCCTCCGCCAGCCTGGCCCGGACTTCGGGTACCCCCTCCATGGGGCTGAACTGGTAATCATAGACCACGGCGTTCAAATAGAGGCCCGTCCCCCCCACCAGCAGGGGCAGCTTCCCCCTCCCCGCCACCTCCCGGATGGCCTCGGAAGCATCCTGTTGATAGCGGGTGACATTGTAATCCTCACCGGGGTCCACCAGGTCTACCAGGTGATGGGGAACCTTATCCCTCTCCTTGCGGGTGGGCTTTGCCGTACCGATATCCAGGTACCGGTATAGCTGCATGGAATCGGCAGAGATGATTTCACCGTTAAGGCGAAGGGCCGTTTCTATGGCCAGGTCGGTTTTTCCCGCCGCCGTGGGGCCGGCGATGGCCAGCAAGGGTATCATAGGGCACCTCACGATGATCTCAGGAACTTTTTGGCGATTTCCCCCTTGGGAATCAGCATGACGGCCGGGCGGCCGTGGGGGCAGCTGGGGAGCTGCCGGAACTGGTGGACCAGGTCCTCCATTTCCGCCTCCGTCAGCTTCTCGTTGGCTTTCACCGCCGCCTTGCAGGCCATAACCTTGTAGATGGCCTCCTTGAAATCCGTTTCCGAGTGGTCCGTTTCGTCCCGCAGGACCTCCTCGATCATATCCCGGATGAGGTGGAAGGTATAGATCTTGTGAATGAAAACGGGTATGGCCCGCAGCAGGAAAGCCCTGTCGCCGAATTCCTCGAAGTGAAATCCGGCTTCCCGGAAGGACTCCAGATGCTCCCTGAAGCTTTCCACCAGATCGCCGTCTATCTCGATGACGTTGGGGATGACCTGCTGGATACGGCCCGGCACCGGTTCCCCTTCCCGGTACTGCTCGTAGAGGATTCTCTCGTGGGCGGCATGCTGGTCCATGAAGAACAGGTTGGCCTCCCGGTCCTCGTAGAGGATATAGCTTAGGGCAAACTGGCCGATAATGCGGATGCCTTCCGGGGAGGGTTCCCGGGCCGGGGTCTTTGCCGGTTCCTTCTCCTCCTCCTGGTTGCTCCACTTGTGCTTGCCTGAAAATATAGTATACTCCTTTTTGCTTTCATTTATCTGTTTGAAAGGAAGATTATAGGGGATTTCCTCCTGGGTCTCCTCCCGGGGGGTGGCGGGGAAGCCGGTGGGAAAGGTAAAGCGGTTGATCAGGTTGCTGTCCGTAAGAGTCTTGCGAAGGGAGTCCTTGAGCTGGGCAAAGACTTCTTTCTCCTTCTGGAAGCGAACCTGCCTCTTGGTGGGATGCACGTTCACATCCACCTGGGAGGGGTCCATCTCGATGTTGATGGCGCAAACAGGGTAGCGGTCCCTGGGCAGCAGGGTGTAGTAGGCCTCTTCCAGGGCCCGGCTCAAAAGGTTGTTCTGGATGTAGCGCCGGTTGATGAAAAAGGTCTGGTGGTACTTGTTGTTCCGGCAAAAGACGGGTTTGGCCAGGTACCCTTCGGCCCGGAAGAGGTCCCCCCGGTACTGGTAGGGGATGAAGCTGTCGATGTGGTTGAGGCCGTAGACTTCGGCGATGACCCCCAGGAGGTTGCCGTTCCCCGAGGTTGAGAAGGCCTTGCGGCCCTCCAGGGTCAGGGAAAAGGAGATATCCGGGTAGGCCATGGCCAGCCGGTACACCAGGTTGCTGATGCGTCCCCCTTCCCGGGAAATGGATTTGATGAATTTCAACCTTCCCGGGGTATTGAAGAAGAGGTCTGCCACCTGGACCACGGTCCCGGCCGGGGAACCTGTTTCCTCGATGCGCTGGATCTCCCCCGCCTCCGCCTGGAGGAGGGTCCCGGAGATGTCCCCCTCCCGGCGGGAAATCAGGGTCAGGCGGGATACGGAGGCAATGCTGGCCAGGGCCTCCCCCCGGAAGCCCAGGGTGAAGAGGCGGTTCAAATCCCCGGCCTCCTGGATCTTGCTGGTGGCGTGGCGGGCCAGGGCCAGGGGCAGGTCCTCTGCCGCCATCCCTTCACCGCTATCGGACACGACGATTTCTTTCAAGCCCCCCTCCCTCACCTTTATATCGATGCGGCTGCTACCGGCATCAATGGAGTTTTCCGCCAGTTCCTTGATAACGGAAACGGGCCGCTCGATGACCTCGCCGGCGGCGATCTGGTTGCTGGTCAGCCTGTCCAAAACTTTGATCTTAGCCATGCTTCTCTTCCTTCTTTTTCTCTTTCATTTTCAGTTCCCGCTGGAGTTCGTGGACCACCTGCATGACCTCCAGAGGTGTGGATGTCATCAGGTCCAGACCCTTGAGCCTCTTTTCCACCGGGCTCAGCTCCTGCTCCACAGTGAAGAGGTCCAACTGCCTTTCCTGAACAAGGCCCAGGGCCCGCACCTTCCCCTGGCCCCCCTTCTCCCTCGGCCCGGGGGCGGCCATCTTTTCATCCTCCAGGTGCTTCAGCATGGCCCTGGCCTCCTGGATGAGCTCCCCGGGCAGGCCGGCCAGGCGGGCCACCTGGATGCCGTAGCTCCTGCTGGCGGCACCGGGAATGACCTTGCGCAGAAAGACCACCTCTTCCCCCCGTTCCTTCACGGCGATATTGAAGTTCTTCACCCCGGGCAGTCTCTCCTCCAGGGCCGTCAGCTCGTGGTAGTGGGTGGCGAAGAGGGTCTTTGAGCCCAGGTGCCGGTGGATGTAGTTGGTGGCGGCCCAGGCGATGCTGACGCCGTCGTAGGTGCTGGTCCCCCGGCCCACCTCGTCCAGGATCACCAGGCTGTCCCCGGTGGCATTTTTCAGGATGTTGGCCACCTCGTTCATCTCCACCATGAAGGTGCTCTGGCCCCCCACCAGGTCGTCGGCGGCCCCCACCCGGGTAAAGATGCGGTCGGTGATACCGATCCGGGCTTTTTTGGCCGGGACGAAGCATCCCATCTGGGCCATCAGGACCAGGAGGGCGCTCTGCCGCAGGTAGGTGGACTTCCCCGCCATGTTGGGGCCCGTCAGCAGGATGATCCTCTGGCCTTCTCCCAGGAAGAGGTCGTTTTCCACGAAGAACCGGTCAGCCAGTACCTGCTCCACCACAGGATGGCGCCCCCCCTGGATCTGGATCTCGCCGCCATGGTCCAGTTCCGGCTTGATGTAGCCGCGCTCCTGGGATACCAGGGCGAAGCTCAGGAGGCAGTCCACTTCCGCCAGGGCCTCCCCCGTCTCCTGGATGGGGGCGGTCTCCCCGGCGATTTCCTGCCGCAATTCCTGGAAGAGGCGGTACTCCAGTTCCCGGCTGTTGTCTTCCGCCCGGAGGATGATGTCCTCCCTCTCCTTGAGAGGTTGTGAGATGAAGCGCTCCGCGTTGACCAGGGTCTGTTTGCGGGTGTAGTCCGCCGGGGCCATATCCAGGTTGGACCTGGTGATTTCTATGTAGTAGCCAAAGACCTTGTTGTAGCGGACCTTCAAGGATTTGATCCCCGTCCGTTCCCGCTCCCGGGCCTCGAACTCCGCCAGCCACTGGCGGCTGTCCCGGGTGATGCTGCGCAGTTCGTCCAGCTCCGGGTTAAAGCCCCTTTGGATGATGCCCCCTTCCTTGAGGGCCAGGGGGGGGTTGTCCACCACGGCCCGGCTGATCCGGGCGATTAAACCTTCCTGGAGGGTGATCCGCTCCCCCAGTTCCTTAAGGCTGGAACTCTCAAGGAGGGCCTCCCGGAGGGGGGGCAGCAGCATCAGGGTGTTTTTCAGGGCCGCCACATCCCGGGGGCTGCAGGAGCCCATGGCGATCCGGGAGATCAGCCGCTCCAGGTCATAGGCCTCCCCCAGGGCGGTGCTGACGGCGCTTCGAAGCCTCAGGTCTGCCGACAGCTCTTCCACCGCCGCCTGTCTTTTGAGAATTCTCTCTCGATTCAAGAGGGGCTGTTCCAGCCACCGCTTCAGGAGGCGGCCCCCCATGGAGGTGCTGGTCTTATCCAGGACCCAAAGCAGTGACCCGTAGCGCTTTCCCTCCCTCAGGGTGGCGGTCAGTTCCAGGTTTTTCCGGGAGATGGAGTCCAAAATCATGTACTCCTCGGGGCTGTAGAGGCGAACCTTCTTGATGTGAGCCAGTTCTCCCGAGTTTTCCGTCAGGTAGGCCAGCAGGGCCCCGGCGGCGCAGGTGACGGCGGGATAGTCGGCCAGGCCCACGCTCTCCAGGGACAGGCAGCGAAAATGCTCCTTGAGCCTTTCCTCCCCTTTTTTAAAGCTGAAGTAGGACGGGGGGCGGTAGTTGGCCAGGGCCGGCCCCTTCACCTTCAGGAAATCCGCCTCCATCTGCAGTTCCTCCGGCACCAGGCATTCGGCGGGGCCCAGGCGCTGGAATTCTTCCAGGGCCTTCTCCCGGGCGGCGGGGGTGTGGAATTCCGCCGCCGTGAGCTCCCCGGTGGAGACATCCATGGCGGCCAGGCCCCAGGCCTCCCGGTGCCGGGCCAGGGCCAGGAGAAAATTGTTCTCCTTTTCCTTCAGCATGGCCTGTTCCACCAGGGTGCCGGGGGTAATGACCCGGACCACCGCCCGCTTCACCAGGCCCTTGGCTGTCCTCGGGTCCTCCACCTGCTCGCAGATGGCCACCTTGTACCCCTTCTCGATGAGGCGGGAGATGTAGGATTCGGCGGCATGGTAGGGGACCCCCGCCAGGGGCACATGGTTGTCCTTCCCCGTTTCCCGGGAGGTCAGGGTAATCTCCAGCTCCCGGGCCGCCGTTTTGGCGTCCTCGTAGAACATCTCGTAGAAATCCCCCACGCGGAAGAAGAGGATCTTATCCCGGTTTTCCTCCTTGATGCTCCGGTACTGCCTGATCATGGGCGTTTCTTTTTCCAGCAAGTTATCCCCTCCGGTCGTCCCTGCTCTCTCCCGCTTGCAGCCGGCCCGACAGGCTCCAGGTTTGAGCTTGTGTCACCTCGACATCCACCAGGGTGCCGATGAGGTTTTTGTCCCCCGGGAAGTTGACGATCTTGTGGGTCCGGGTCCTTCCCGTCAGTTCCCCGCCGGCATTTTTGCTCTCCCCCTCCACCAGGACCTCCACCTTCTGCCCCACCAGTTCCCGGTTGATCTCCAGGCTGATGGCGTTTTGCGCTTCGATCAAGCGGTAGATCCGTTCCTTCTTTACCTGGGGGTTTACCTGGTCCGGCATCTTGGCCGCCGGGGTCCCCCGCCGGGGGGAATAGATGAAGGTGAAGGCGGCATCGAAGCGGATCTCCCGGACCAAATCCAGGGTGTCCTGGAAGTCTTCCTCCGTCTCGCCGGGGAAACCCACGATGAAATCGGTGGTGATGGAGGCGCCGGGGATTTCCCGGCGGATCCTGTCCACCAGCTCCCGGTAGTGCTCCCGGGTATATCCCCGGTTCATCTTCTTTAAGACCCGGTTGCTCCCGGCCTGGACGGGCAGGTGGAAATGCTCGCACACGGTTCGGGAGTCCCGGATGACCTCCACCAGTTCGGGGGTGAAGTCCCGGGGGTGGGAGGTCATGTAGCGGAGCCTTTCAAGGCCCTTCACTCCCTCCAGGTCCAGCAGGAGCCCGGCAAAGGTGGTGCCGTCCCGGAAATCCCTGCCGTAGGAGTTCACGTTCTGGCCCAGCAGCGTCACCTCCAGGAATCCCCGGCGGGCCAGCTCCCGGACCAGCAGGACCGAAGCCAGGCCGAGGACGAACTGAAAGATCCGGGGCCAGTACGGACCGTAACCGAGGAAACGGAAGACCAGGGCGAGAAAGAAGGCGTAACCGGGGGGGCGGTAGTAGGGAAACCGGTAGAGCCGCGGGTCCTCCCGCCCTTCG
>PWVN01000216.1 GCA_003561835.1 Syntrophomonadaceae bacterium | reverse complement strand
TTTTTTGGGGTCCACGCCGCTGAGCTCCTTGACGTTGGCCGGAGCCTTGATGTTGATGAGGGCATCGGCCCTGGCATACTCATCCCTGTCCAGTTCCAGCAGGGTATCCAGGTGGGCATCCCGGGCATGCGCAAAAAAGAGGGGCAGCATGGTACTGAGGTTCACCTTGAGGCGGGGGAAGGCGCCGTTTTGCAGGATCTTGACATAGACTTCCTCCACCAGGGGTTGGGCCAGTTCCGTGGCCGTGATGAGGACCACGTCCCCGGCCTTCACTTCCACGGAGTAATTCACCAGAATATCGGCAAGGGCAGCAATTCGGGGGTCATTCAAGGCAAAAGCCTCCTTTAAAATTGTAATGGGACAGGGGTTCTTGCTGTCCCGGGATGAGAAAAGGGGTCCGTCCAAAGACAAACCCCTTTGTCTTTCATCGATGATTAGCCCTTCAGGGTTTCCAGAAAGGCGGCTACTTTGTCGGCGAATTCCCGGCCCTCCAGGGGCGGGGTGAAGAGGAGGGAGACGGTTTCGGGTTTGATCTCCAGCTCTTTCAGGATCCCCTTGACCCGGTCCACCCGCTTGGCGGTCCAGTGGGACACATCGTAGTAGGGGCAGGTGAGCTCGCCATCCTCGGCGCAGCCGGCGATGAGGACGGCATCGGCCCCCTGGTTGTAGGCCTGAAGCATGTGCAGGGTATCGACCTTGGCCACGCAGGGGAATTTTACCAGGGCCACATTGGCTGGTTTTTTAGCAAAGAAGTCCTGGTTGAACCAGTCCATGGCAAAGGGGGCATAGGCGCAGGTCAATACCAGGACCTTTGGCTCCCCCTTCCCCTGCATCTCCTGCAGGGCCTTGTCGATGGCCGCTTCCGCCTCTTCCAGTTCCCTGGCCTTGAATTTGATGGTCACGGCGGGGCAGACGGCCAGGCAGAGGCCGCAGGACTGGCAGACATCCTGGCGCAGTTCCACCTTGCCCTCGGCGTTCACGTGAGGGACGTCGTAGGGGCAGGTGCGCAGGCAGGTCAGGCAGTGAGCGCAGTCCACCTCGATTTGCTCCGCCCCGGCGCCGCAGCGCAGGCAGCGCCGGCTCTCCTTCAGGCCCTGAAGGACGCTGTAGCCCAACTCGATGGGGTCGAAGTTGGTCATCCGCTTTTCCGCCTCCACCAGGCCCAGGGCTTCCCGGGTGACGGGCCGCACCTTCCCGGCCACCTCTTCCACCAGTTCGGGCAGGGCTTCCGGTTCCGCCGGCAGGCTGACGGCCTCGCTCTTCAGGTAGGCGTCCACGGCGATGGCGGCCTTGCGGCCGTTGGCCATGGATTGGACGGCGGTCCCCGGTCCCGTCACCATCTCGCCGCAGGCGAAGACCCCCCTGTCGGTAGTGGACATGCTCTCGGCGTCAAAGACCAGGCGGTTTCGCTCGTCGATGGCAACCTCGCAGCCCTCCAGGCAGGTGAAGTCGGCTCCCTGGCCGATGGAGAAGATGACCATGTTCCCCTTGATCACGGAGAGCTGGTCCTCGAAGAAAGTGGGGCTGAAACGGCCGTATTCATCGAAGACGGCCTTGACGGCCTTGACCTTCAGGCCGGTGATCCCGTCGTTTTCCGTCAGGACCTCCACCGGTCCCCAGGAGGGGAAGAACTTGACCCCCTCTTCCATGGCCTCTTCAATTTCCCACTCGAAGGCGGGCATCTCTTCCCGGGATTCCAGGCAGGCCACCTGGACGGAACCGGCCCCTGCCCGGACGGCGGAGCGGGCCACGTCCATGGCCACGTTGCCGCCGCCGATGACGATGACATGTTCGCCCGAGAGGCGGCGTCCCTTGTGCTTGACATCATACAGGAAAGGAAGGGCCAGGGTGCAGCTGCTGTGCTGGCAGCCGGGTATGGGCAGGCCCCTGCTGCTGGCCAGGCCCAGGGAAAGGATGACGGCGTCGTAGTCTTTCTTTAGATCTTCCAGGTCCAGGTTTTCTCCCAGCTGGAAGCCGTTTTTAAACTCTACTCCTAACCGCTGTAAGTAGTCTATATCTTTATCTATGGTGGCATCGGGAAGCCGGTAGTAGGGGATGTGGTTGCGTAGGGCGCCCCCGGAAGTCTTTTCCCGTTCATACACGGTGACCTGGTGGCCCAGGCAGCCCAGGGTCTGGGCGGCCGTCAGGCCTGCGGGCCCGGAACCGATGATGGCTGCCCGCTTGCCGCTGGGAGGAGCTTGTTTCGGCAGGGGGGCATCCACTCCCTTGTCCACGGCAAAACACTTCAGGCCCCGGATGGACAGGGCCTCGTCCACCTCTTTCCGCCGGCATTCATCTTCGCAGTGGTGGGCGCAAATCAAGCCCAGGGAAGCGGGCATGGGGTTGACCTCCATGATCACTTCCAGCGCTTTGCTGAAGTTGCCCTTGGATATCTGATTGATATACTCCCTGACATCTTGATGAATGGGACAGGCTGCCTGACAGGGAGGGAGAGGTTGATTAAGCATAATCGGCAACGCTCCTTTTACTTGAGATTTTTCTAACATGATTAATATTAAGCAAAAAAAGCGTCATTCCTGCTAGAGGGGCAAACAAAATAGTAAAAATCTTTAAGGCTTTTCCCGGGGTTCAAAGCCCCTTCCCCGGCAGGGAAAGGCCCGGAGGCGGCGAATTCAACAAGAGGCAAAAACCGCAAGCCGGCGCAAGCCGGGACCGTTCTTTCTTGTCTGGAAAAATATGGAGCGCAAGTCCCGGGGACGGTTCTCAGTACTTGAATTCATGCAAGCTCATCATGGAGAGGCAGGGGTAACTTTTGGAAAACTCCCTCTTGCATTTGAAAAAAGAGAAGATCTACGTGGACCTGTGGCGCCTGTCCTGGCCCGTCATGATCAGCATGGTCCTGCACACGGCCCTGGGCCTGGTGGACATGTACTGGGTGGGGAAGCTGGGGATCACCGCCGTGGCTTCCCTGTCCCTGGCGGGGAACCTCTTTTTTATGTTCATCAACTTCGCTGAAATCATCAGCATCGGCACTATCGCTCTGGTGGCCCGCCACTGGGGGGCGGGGGAGCGGGAGGAGGGCCTTAAGGCGGTCCACCACTCCTTCTGGCTGGGACTTTGCCTCTCCCTGGTCTTTGCCTCTCTCCTCCTTTTCGGGGGCGCTTCCCTGGTCAACCTCTTCCGGGTGGAACCGGACCTCCACCTGCAGGCCACCGGCTACCTGCGCATCACGGGCATCGGCTATATCTTCATCTACACCTCCATGGCCTTCAGCTCCGCCCTTCAGGGGGCAGGGGATACCCGCACCCCCATGTTCGTCTTGCTGCTGGGGAACGCCCTGAACATGGCCTTAGACCCCGTCCTGATCTTCGGCTGGTTCGGGCTGCCGGCCCTGGGGGTCCTGGGGGCGGGCCTGGCCACCCTCCTCTCCCAGGGGGTCATGTTCCTGCTCCTCCTCTACATTCTCCTGACGGGCCGGTTCTCCCCCACGGGCATGAAGCTGGAGGGTCTCCTTCGCCTGTCCTTTCAGCCCGCCCTCCTCCGGAAGATCCTGCAGGTGGGGGTCCCGGCGGCCCTGCAGGCATCCACCCGGCCCCTGACGGGCATGGTCATGATGTGGCTGGTGGCCCTCTTCGGCACCGAGGCCATGGCTGCCTTCGGCATCGGGCAGCGGGTCCTGGGCTTTGCCTTTATCGTGCTGGTGGGCCTGATGGTGGCCACCTCCACCATGGTGGGCCAGAGCCTGGGGGCCGGCAAGGCGGACCTGTCCCGGGAGGTGGCCCGCCGGGCCATCCTGGGGGGGCTCCTGGTTCAGCTGGTCTTTTCCAGCCTCTATTTCCTCTTTGCCGCCGAGATCATGCTTTTCTTCGGCGCCGAAGGAGGGGCCCTGACGGCGGGGATTTCCTACCTGAAGATCATCGCCCTGGCCCTCCTGGTGGGCGGGCCTCTCTTCGTCCTGGGCGGGGTCTTCAAAGGGGCCGGGGACACCCTGCCCCCCATGTTCAGCTCCCTGGTGGCCAACTGGTTGGTCAAGCTGCCCCTGGCCTACCTCCTGTCCCTTCCCCTGGGCCTGGGCTACACCGGGGTCTGGTGGGCCATCACGATTTCCATCATCGCCGAGGTGGTGATCCTGGCCCATTACTACCGCCTGGGCCGCTGGTCCAGCCGGGAGGTCCGGGTGGAGAAGGGCGGGAACCCCGCAAAATCCGGATAAGCCTGGATATTTGCGATCCCCCCCTGCCCCAGGGCCCCGGGAAGACCCGGCAGGTTGATGTTTTTTTGTCACAATAAAATAAATATTAGTTCAATGTGCAAAAAAAAAGGGTAAATAAGGGCGGATGTAGAATTATAAGGAATTGTTACCAAGTGTGGGGAGGGAAGGATGTGGCGGAGGGGAGCAGGATAAAGGAATGTGATAGTTTGATTCGTCAGGTCAAGGGAGTCATATCATCCCAGATCGTCAAGGGAAAAGATGGGGAGATTTCCGAAATCCACATCCTTGCCGACGCCAGCCGCTCCCCCAAGCAGGTGGTCAGGGACATCGAGTCCGCCGTCCTGGTGCAGTTGGGCGTTGAACTGGACCACAAGAAGATCAGCGTAGCCCAGCTGCAGGGAAGGGATGAAGGGCCGGCGCCCAACTTCCGACCCCGGGTAGAGGGTGTGGAGTTCAGCACCCGGGGAGGCCGGGCGGAGGCCCGGGTTTCCCTGGATTTCGGGGGTGAAACCTACACGGGTGCGGCCCAGGGGGCCAACGTCATGCGGAACCACCTGCGGCTGGCTGCCTCCGCCGCCCTGGATGCGGTGGAAAGCTACCTGGGAGGGACGGCCCACTTCATGCTGGAGGATGTTCAGAAAGCGAGATTCAGCGGCCGCGATATCGTCCTGGTCTGCGTCTCCCTCCTGACTCCCCTGGGGGAAGAAATATTTCTGGGTTGTGCCCTAATCCAGGGGGATGATCGGGAATCGGCCGTCAAGGGAACCCTGGATGCCATCAACCGGCGTCTCTTTCTCCTGAAAAAAGAATAAGATTTGAAACCAGCAGAGTCCGGCTTCAACAACAGAGAAGAGGAACCCCGAGCGGAGCGGTTGCAGCAGGCTGAGCGGTGCCTGCCAGTACACCGCGAAGGGGGTTTAATCTGTGAAGGCTAAACTGTTTTCCTTGTTTATGGTGCTGGTCACCTTGCTCCTGGCTGGTGGCGCCACTTTTACCTGGAGATAATCTAAGTATCCACTCTGCTGGTTTCAAATTTTTATTTGGGGGATATGCAGTGACGACAAAGGCAAAGGTCAATGTTTACATAGCAGTCCTGGGCATAGCCGCCATCTATCTGCTGGTGCATCTCTACGGGATGTGGGATGCATCCCTCTTTGCGGTTTTCCCCATCGCAGTATTTCTGTTTTTGAATTCCGCCGCCGAGTCCACCCCCGTGACCCTGCCCCAGGGCCTGTCCGTCTCCGTGAGCTTCGCCACCATCTTCGCTTCCATGCTCCTCTTTCAACCCCTGGAAGTCGGCGTTTTAACGGGTCTGGGCTACCTTTTTTCCCTGGGGAAGGAACGCTCCCTCGTCAAGTATGCCTTCAACACCTCCCAGCTGGTCCTGTGCTCCGGCCTCTCCGCCCTCTTTCTGCAGCGGATGGGCGGGGTGGATTTAAGCAACCTGGGGCTCAGGGACTTTGGCATTTTAGTCATCACATCATCCATTTACTACCTGGTGAATGCCGTCCTGGTCACCATCGTCGTATCCATCATGCACGGCGAACCCCCCTATGTGATCTTTCTCTCCAATATCAGCTGGTCCACCCCCAACTTCCTCTGCCTGGCCCCCTTGGGCCTCCTGGTGGCCATCATCTTCGAAAACATCGGGGTGTGGGGCCTGCTCCTCTTTTTCATCCCCCTGTTTCTGGCCCGCCATGCCTTCAAATCCTACATGGACATGCGGCAGAGCTTCCTGGATACCATTCAGAGTTTGACCACAGCCATAGACGCCAAGGACGCCTACACCCGGGGCCATTCGGCCCGGGTGGCCGATTATGCCGAAGGCATTGCCAAGGAACTGGGATACACTCTGAAAAGACTTGAAATACTCCGGTACATTTCCCTTCTTCATGATGCGGGGAAAATCGGCATCAAGGAGCACATCCTGAACAAGCCGGGAAGGCTGGATCCGGAAGAATACGAGGAAATGCAGAAGCACTCGGCCCTGGGGGGAAATATCGTCAAGAATGTGGGCATGCTGGCCGAAGGGGAGAAGATCGTCCGCCACCACCATGAGCGTTTTGACGGCGGGGGCTACCCCGACGGCATCAAGGGTGAGGACATCCCAGAGGAGGCCCGCATCATCTGCGTGGCCGACGCCTTCGATGCCATGACCACCGACCGCCCCTACCGACAGGCCATGATGTCGGAGGTAGCCATGGAGGAGCTGACCCGCTGTGCCGGCAGCCAGTTCGACCCCCGGATGGTGGAGGCCTTCATCCGGGCCTTCCCCGGCATCAAACTGGCTGAACCCCAGATGCAGCAGGCCATGGCTGAGGCTGCCGCCGCGTCAGAGCAGACAGAAACCCCTCCCATGGGAGTGGATTCGAGGAAGTGAGGCCTTGTTTTTCGAGTTTACCATCCTGGGGGTCCTGGCAGGGTGGCTGCGGGGCGGCAGGATCAAGCACCTGCTGGACAAAGCCCCCGGCTATCCCTTCCTGGTAGTCCTGGCCTTCCTGCTCCAGGCCGGCCTTTCTTTTGCCCCCCTGCCCCGGAGCCTTCTCGAACTGTATGCCCCACTGGTGCACATTTTCAGCTATCTTCTCTTATTTCTTTTCTTCTTTCTCAACCGCAGGCTTCCGGGGGTATTCCTCATGGCCCTGGGGGTTTTGCTGAACTTCCTGGTCATCGCCGCCAACGGGGGGGTCATGCCCGTCTCCCCTGCAGGCTTGTCCCCGGAAGCCCTGGAGGCTCTGGCGGTGGGCCGGAACTTCCTGCACGGGCCGGCAACCCCCGACACCCGGTTGTATTTTCTGGCGGACATCATCCCCGTCATCGGCCGGGGCAAAATCAGTGCCGGGGATATTCTCCTGGCGGCAGGGGTTTTCCACTTCCTGCAGCAGGCCATGCAGAGGAAGCGGGTGAAGGGGACCCGCTCCTACCGGCACAGGTGAATCAACTCATATGCTTGACATTGATGGAAGATATAAATATACTATACTTAGTAGTTTCGGAGGTCAAAATCTGACCCGGTGAAGATGACATCAGGCACCTGTCGATATTCACAGGTGAATATCGACAGGTAAAAGCTTTCAGAATGTTCAAAACCGGCCTGAAAGCAGAATAACGGGCTTCGAAAATGCCGGAGAGGAGGGATAAGGGTCGGCACTGTGAGGTTGAGAATCTGTTTCAACAATTAATTTATAGGGGGGATTTCGTTTGTTTAGAGGAAAATGGACAAAAAAGCTTATCCTTTTCTTGCTCGTGGGGCTTCTGGTTGTGGGGATGGCCGTGGTTGGCTGCACTCCGCCGCCGCCCGATGAGCCCGATGAACCCGATGAGCCTGATGAGCCCGATGAGCCCATAGAGGTGGATCTGGGGACAGGCGCACTGCTCGATGAGGTTGTGTTTACGGTGGAGGCCAGTGCCGCTGCTGCGGTTCTCAAGCTGAAGGCCGGGGATATCGACATGTATGCCCACCCCATCAGCGACCCCACCCTCTTCGAGGATATCATGAACGATACCGACCTGGCCTACCAGTTCAACTACGGTTCTTACCGGGATCTCCGGTTCAACACGGTGGGGCCCACTTTCCCCGCCACGGGGGAACTGAACCCCTTCTCCGTCCCGGCCATCCGGGAGGCGATGAACTGGTTAATTGACCGCGACTACATAGTCGACGAAATTCTGGGCGGCCTGGGTGCTCCCAAGTGGACCCCGCTGGGCACCAGCTTCCCCGACCATTTAGTCCGGTATCCCCACATCGTTGAGGAGATCGAAGACTACTACGCCCACAATCCCGCCAAAGCCAAAGAAGTTATCGAGGCCGAGATGGAAAAACTCGGAGCCGAACTGGTAGACGGGAAGTGGAATTACGACGGCAAAGTGGTGGAAATCAGGGCCCTCATCCGGGCCGACCTGCCGCCCTTCCCCGATGCGGGGAATTATCTGGCGGACCTGGTCGAAGAACTGGGCTTCAATGTAGAGCGTTCCGTCCGGACCGGTGCCGACGCAGGCCCCATCTGGTTCGGGGGGAACCCCAACGAAGGGTTGATGCACTTCTACACCGGGGGCTGGATTTCTCCCACCATCCCGCGGGATTCAGGAGGCAGTTTCGACCAGTTTTACACCCACAGGGTTATGCCTTCCCCCTTATGGGGTGTACTGGAAGAGCAGCTGGAAGATTTTCCCGAACTGGATGAAGCCTCCCGGAAGCTTCGCTTCAAGGAGTTCACCACCATGGACGAGCGGGAGGAACTCTTCGAGACGGCCCTGTGGGAGGGCCTGAAGTTCTCCAACCAGGTATGGCTCATAGACGTTGCCGGAGCCAGCCCCTACAGGAGTGACGTGGCTGTAGCGGGTGACGTTGCCGGGGGCATCGGCGACCCCGCCTGGGTGTTCACGGCCCACAAGCTGGTGGACGGCAAACCCCACCCCGCCGACGAAATGAAGATCGAGGTTCCCAACCTGCTGCTGGATCCCTGGAACCCGGTGGAAGGCTCCTCCTGGAGCTACGACATGCTGTTTACCCGCCGGGCTGTGGGCGGGATTGGTGCCTCTCCCGACCCGCGGGACGGCCTGTACTGGCCCAATAGGGTTAGCAAGGCTGCCGTCACCGCCCAGGAAGGGTTGCCCATCGATGTCAGCCTTGACTGGGTGACCCTGAACTTCGTCCCCGAGATCGAGGTGCCTCTGGATGCCTGGGCCGACTGGGATGCGGAGAAGCAGGAGTTCATCACCGTGGAGGAGCGCTTCGGTGCCGAAGGGACCACAGCCCTGGTGAAGGCGGTCGTGGAATACCAGGGTGACCTGTATGACGTACCCCTCCACGACGGAAGCACCCTCTCCATGGGGGACTTCGTCATGGCCATGATCATGGGCTTCGACCGGGCCAAGGAGGCCAGCCCCATCTTCGACGAAGCCGAAGTGGGCGGGTTCAGCGCCTGGTTGGACAGCTTCAAAGGTGTGAAGGTCGTCTCCCAGGATCCCCTGGTCTTCGAGACCTACACCAATACCTGGTATATGGATGCAGAGATTATCGCTGCAGAAAACAGCTGGTATCCCACCTACGGGACCTATGGCTGGTCCGGCTACTGGCACATGGTGGGTGTGGGCTGGCTGGCCGAGGCCGACAAGGCCCTGACCTTCTCCAACTCCAAGTCCGACCTGCTGGAAGTGGACTGGATGGATTACACCAAGGGCCCCAGCCTCCCCATTCTGAAGGAGCGCCTGGACAAGGCTGTGGCTGAGAACTTCATCCCCTACGAGCCCACCCTTGGCCAGTTCGTCACCGAGGCGGAAGCCGCGGAACGCTGGAGCAACCTGGAGTCCTTCTACAACAGCAGGGGGCACTTCTGGGTAGGCAGCGGACCCTACATCATCAAGGACATCTTCCCCGTGGAGAAGATCGTTGTTCTGGAGCGTTTTGCAGACTATCCCGACGCAGCGGACAGATGGTTCTTCTTCCTCGAGCCCCTGGAGGCGGAGTAGGAAGGGTAAAAACAAACAAATAGAAGCAGTGTAGTGAACAAAAGAGGGGTCGAGCAGGTCAGGCCTGCGGCCCCTCTTTTCTTCAAGCAGCAAGGGGAACAGAGGATTTTGAGCGAAGGGAGTTCCTTCATGAGGGATACGATTAGCAGGCTTGGGAAGTTCACGCTTTTGAGGGCCCTGTCCCTCGTTTTCACCGTGGTCATCGCGGTCTACCTCACCGTCTTCATTGCCAACTGGGGGGGGCACCTGGATGCCGCCCGCAGGGCAACCATCCGGCATGATGTGGCTGTGGCGATTTACGCAAACCCCTCCTTCCAGTCCCTGTCGACGAAGGAGCTTCAGGAACTGGTGGAGGACCGGGCACAGCTGGAATTCAGGCGGAAGGGCCTGGACCGGCCCTTCATCCTGCGCAGCTTCGGTTATCTGACCGATGCCATCACCTTGAGGCTGGGGCGTTCGGATTTTATCACCAGCGACTCCGGCTCCCGGGAGGTGCCGAGGATCCTCACGGAGCGGCTCCCTTCCACCTTGGTCTTGATAGCTACCGCCCAGCTTATCACCTTTTTCGTTGCCCTCTTTTTTGCCCTCATACTGTCCCGCAGGTACGGCAGCTTCTTCGACCGGGTTGTCATCGCCCTGGCTCCCACTTCGTCGATACCGGCCTGGTTGTACGGCCTCTTCTTTATCATGATTTTTGCCGCCATCCTGCGGGTTTTGCCCTGGGGAGGGATGGTGAAGGCACCCCCGCCCCCCACCACGTTGGGATATGCCTTGAGCCTGCTCCGGCACATGGTCCTGCCCGTAAGCGCCCTGGTCATCAGTTCCCTCTTCGCCAGCATCTACAGCTGGAGGACCTTTTTCCTCATTTACTCCAGCGAGGACTACCTGGACCTGGCCCGGGCCAAGGGCCTTTCCGGCCAGGAGATCCAGAGGCGGTACATCCTGCGCCCGACCCTGCCCCCCATCATCACCAGCTTCCTGCTTATGATGATCTATGTGTGGATGGGGGCCATCGTCCTGGAAACCGTCTTCGGCTGGCCGGGCATCGGCCGCCTCTTCTTCCAGGCCGTCAATTTGTCGGACACCCCCGTCATTGTGGGCACCGTCGTGATTCTTGGCTACCTGCTGGCG
>PWVN01000271.1 GCA_003561835.1 Syntrophomonadaceae bacterium | reverse complement strand
TCATGGCCGAGGAACTGGCCGGAGGCGGCGGAACGGAGCACGGCGGGCTTCTCTTGGACCTTCGGCCTAACCTGGAGTCGGAAAAAGGGCGTCGGATATGGGAGGTGCGCCGGCAAAGGGGGCAGTTAAACATAGTGCGGCAGGCGTACGGAGAAGAGGCTTACTACTGGAAAGAACCCTGGGATGTGGCTCCCACTGCCCATTATTTCATGGGCGGGGTTAAAATTGACACTTGCGGGCGCAGCACAGTTGAAGGGCTGCTGGCCGCCGGGCAGGTGGCCGGAGGGATTCACGGGGGTAACCGGCTGGGGTCCGTGTCGCTGGCAGAGCTTTTTGTTTTTGGCGCGGCAGCAGGGGAGTCGGCGGCAGCAGAGGCAGAAAAAGTACGGCACTGCGAGGATATTAGCAGATCTGCAGGGGCGAGGCAAAGCATCCGCGAGCTCTCCGAACTCCCGGGCCGGAAAGGTCGCTTTTCCCCGCTGGAGCTGCAGCGGAGACTGCAGCAGGTCATGTGGGATAAAGCGGGGATAGCTCGCCGGGAGAAGGATTTGCAGGAGGCTCTCGAATTAATCAGGTACTTAGCAGAGGATTCTGCTGATCTGACTATACCGGGCTACAAGGTCTACAACCGGGAAGTATTGCATGCTATAGAGCTGCGGCATATGCTCCTGGTGGCCGGGATGATAGTGCAGGCAGCGCTGCTGAGGAAAGAAAGCAGGGGTGCCCATTACCGGTTGGATTTCCCGCTGCGGGACGACCGGAACTGGACCAGAAATATTGTGCAACACATGGAAAACGGTAAAATCGAAACCCGCACAGAGGCGGTGCGTTCCTGATGAAGAATGCATTTACCGGCGTAGAGGTGTTTCGCTACAACCCGGAAACTGATAAGGAGCCATGGTGGAGAAGCTACCGTCTTCCCCGGGAAAACTACACTGTCCTGGGCGCACTGCAGTACATCCAGGAACACCTGGACCCCACCCTGGCTTTTCGTTACAGCTGCCGTTACGGGCGCTGCGGCCTCTGTGCAGTACTGGTGAATAATAATCCTGCGCTGGCCTGCCAGACTAACCTGCAGGATGGTATGAAAATCGCTCCGCTTGCCAAGCTGCCTGTGTTGAAAGACCTGGTTATAGAACGCAGGACGATTCTGGAAGCTCTCCAAAAACATGCACTGTACCCGGAGATGGGGATAGAAGAGTGTAAGGGGCTGCAGGAGCCCTTGCACGAACCGGAGGAGGCAGCATTGCTCCGCGGCTGCCTGGAGTGTTTTTCTTGCCTGTCTTCCTGTCCCCGCTACGACTTTCCCGGGAAGGGGTTTGCCGGTCCTTACTTTTTTGTGCGACTGGCCCAGCTGCACCTTGATCCGCGTGACAGGCAGGATCGCTTTTTGCAGGGGCGTGAAATGGGGATTGAGCAGTGCCGGGAGTGTGCAAAAAAATGCCGCTGCCCCGCAGGGATCGGGATCTTTGAAAACGCCATAAAACTTTTTCTGCAGCACGATAATGAGCGGTTATAAATATAGAGCGCGATCACAAATAAAGCTTTTCTGCAGTAGAATCAAAGCACTTTCCACATATAAATAGCTGAAGGCAAGGCAAGGGAAGACAAGGGAAGACAAGGAAAGGAAAGGAAAGGAAAGGAGGCTGCTCGTGGGTGGACTGCTGGCCTTAATCGCCGCTCTGGGATTTACCTCGCAGGTAATATTTCTTCGTAGGGGGCTGATGGAAAAAAATTCCGGCAGCGTGTGGGAAATACGTTTTATTGTATCGGCGGTTTCCCTGGGCGTTTTCCTGAGCGGGATTTTTATCGCTTCCTGGTGGGGGTTTAATATTTTCCGGGATATAAACAATCTTACCTATGTCTCATTGTTGTTACTCATCCTTGAAGGGGCTCTGGGCCCGCTGGTGGGAGCGTTTCTGATTACCACCGCTGTGGCCCAGATCGGTGCTATTCAAACCTCAACCCTCAGGGGAGGCTCTAACCCGCTTTTTACCATGGCACTCGCTGTCCTTTTACTGGGTGAGAGGCCGGGCTTGTTAGGGATATTCTTCGTGCTGATGATTGTCGGCGGAATATTAATTGTGGGTTACCAGGGCCACCTGGGAACTATTGCGCTCCTGCAAAAAACAAGAATTGCCGGGGGAATTATTGCCCTGGCCGGAGGTTTGGCCTTTTCACTTTCCCAGATCGCCAGGGGGGCGGCGATAAATCTGGGTGCTACACCCAATACAGGTATTCTGGTAGGAGTAAGCACGGCTTTGTTGATTTCAGGGGGTGTTTGTTACAGCAGGCCGGGCAGGTTTGGCTTTCTAAAAGAGATCAACCATAAAAGCCTATTTTATTACTTCATTGCCGGCCTGGGCTCCCTGGGAGGAAGTTATGCCCTTTTAGCTGCCTTTACCTTAATACCGGTCTGGCAGGCGGTGGCAATCAGGAATCTTCAGCCGCTGCTGGCAATATTTATGACCTGGATATTCTTGAAGGAAACAGATAAAATAAACCTGCGCCTGGCGCTGGGCGCAGCGTTAGTAACGTTAGGGGTAGTATTTTTAAATGTGTTTATTAATTAGACAACCATCTTCCATGCTTGCCGGACGAGTGTCCCCGGAGGAAGGACGTATTAGTTACCTTTTCTTCAAGGAACTGCTCTTTTAATTATTTAACCACCAAGACGCGGTTCTTGATGCAGTGTATCGTTTCGTTGGCGACGCTGCCCATGAAAATTCCACCCAGTGCTCCCATGCCTTTGTTGCCGATTATGGCAAGATCGAAGGCGCCTTTTTCGGCTTCTGAGCAGATTACAT
>PWVN01000140.1 GCA_003561835.1 Syntrophomonadaceae bacterium | reverse complement strand
GCAGTTCGGCCGGGACCATGTCCTTAAAAACCATGATATCGGCGGCCTGGCCCAAAGGGTGGCGGGCATCTATGCCGAAGCCGCCGCGGCAGGGCCTTGACGGCGGCCACTTCCGCCCGGCAGGATGGGAAAGGGGCAAAGGGAACAGCTCCGTCCCTTCACCCCTGAAAAACCGCCGGCAGGAGGGTAGGACCGCAGGGGAGAAGGGATGGGCCGCAGGTTGAGGCGGCCTTTTACCTTTTATGCCCCGGGAAAAGAGGGTTTTCCGCCCCCCTTAGAGAATAGAGACATGTCCTTTTTTATTATACGGAGCAGAGGTGTATACTAATGTTTGACCAGGAGAAGCTGGAAAAGGCCGTCCGCATGATGCTGGAGGCCATCGGGGAGGACCCGGACAGGGAGGGGCTATTCACCCCCCAGGCAGGAGGGAAGCCATGAAGCTGGGAGCCCATATTTCCATCGCCAGGGGCCTGAACAGGGCCCTTAGAATGACGCAGGAAATCGGCGGCAGCACCTTCCAGTTCTTCACCCGGAACCCCCGGGGGAGCAGAGCCCGGGACATCGGCCGGGAAGAAATCGCGGGTTTTTGGGAACTGCGCCGGCAGACAGGCATCGGGCCCCTGGTAGGCCACCTGCCCTATACGGTGAACCTGGCAGCCGAAAAGGAGGAGGTCTACGCCTTTGCCGCCTCCATCGTGGCAAAGGACCTGGAGCGGGCCGAGGCCCTGGGGGCCGAGTACGTGGTCTGCCACCCGGGCCGGCACAGGGACCACCGCGAGGGCCTGAAGCGGATCACCCTGCTGCTTGAGGAGAGGCTGGCCGGCTTTTCGGGCCGCTGCCTCTTCCTCCTGGAGGCCATGGGGGCCCACGGCTCGGAAATCGGGTCCCTTAAAGACCTGGGGCTGATCATCTCCGCCCTGGGCAGGCCGGGGAACCTGGGGGTGTGCCTGGACAGCTGCCACCTCTTTGCCGCCGGCTTAGACCTGAGGGGGGCCGCCGGCCTTGAGAGGCTGAAGGAGGAGGCGGAGGAGGCCTTCGGCCTTACGCGGGTCAAGGCCTTTCACTTGAACGATTCCCTCTACCCCCTGGGGAGCGGCAAGGACCGGCACGCGAAGATCGGCCGGGGCCACATCGGCCGGGAAGGTTTCCGCCGCATCCTTAAGGACCCCTATTTTGCCGGGCTGCCCCTGATTTTGGAGACCCCGGTTAAGGATTACAAGGAATATGCGGCGGAGATCCGGGAGCTCAAAGAGCTCCTGGAGGGAGATGGTTAGGGGGGAGGAGAGGACCGTGGGAAAAACCCTTGTCATCCACAACCCGGCTGCCGGGTCCCTGAAAAACTCCGAGGGCCTGGACTTCATCCTGAAGACCCTGAAGGAGCAAAAGGTCCAAACGGGCCTCCTTCGCACCCCTTTTTCCCGGGAGGCCCTGGCCTCCCACCTGGAGGAAGGGGTGGAGCGCCTTCTGGTGGCGGGGGGAGACGGGACCTTGAACCGGGTGGTCAACCACCTGATGGGCGTAGCAAAGCCGCCCCCCGTGGCGGCAGTGCCCCTGGGGACGGCCAATGATTTTGCCCACGGGCTGGGGATCGAGAGCGTCGCCGACGGGGTTAAAAAGGCCCTGGCGGGAAAAATCATCCCTGTGGACGTGGGATGCCTTGCCGGGCGCCATTTCATCAACGTGGCGGCGGGGGGGTTCCTCTGCGAGGTGGCCCACGGCACGGACCGGCGGCTCAAGAAGACCCTGGGGCGCCTGGCCTATTACCTGAAGGGGCTGATGGAGCTCTCCTCGGTGAAGCCCGTGGAGCTTAAGGCGGAGGTGGACGGCCGGGAGTCCTTTGCCGGGGAGGCCTTTCTCTTCCTCATCCTGAACAGCCCCCGGGCGGGGAATTTTTCCAACCTGGCCCCCCGGGCCGCTCCCGGCGACGGCAGCATGGACCTTCTGGTCTTAAAAAAATGTTCGGCCCCGGACCTGATGGCCGTGGTCGTGAAGGCCCTCTCGGGCCAGCACCTGAGGGACCCCCATATTTTCTACCAAAAGGGACGCTCTTTCCGTATCGGGGCCCCGGCCCCCCTGGTGACGGACCTGGACGGGGAAGCGGGCCCCTCCCTGCCCTGGCAGGTGGACATCCTGCCCCGGCGACTTGAGTTCCTTTGCTAAAGGCCCCTAGAACTTGTGCTCCACCCCGAAGCCTCCGGGAGGGTAGGCCCAGCAGATGGGCCTCCTTCCAGAAGGCAGGGATGATTTCCGCCGAGGGCTTCGTGTACATGGCCCCGCCGAAGACGTTCTTGGAACCGGGGAAGGGGCCCCGCTCCAGGAGGAGGGTGCTCACCTGGTTCTCGGCCAGGACCTTAGCCGCCGCCGCTCCGGCGGGGCCCGCCCCCACCACGATGACATCGTAATATTTCTTCATCTTTCACCCCGGGGTTCTTTTTTTTGGTCTTCTTTAGTATACCGGAGAGAGGGCTGCCTCATTCTGCCCTTCGGCCCGGCTTTTTTTCGGCATTCACCCGTAATTTTGCCCCTTCTTATCCTAGACAAGGTTTTCCCCCTATAGTATAATGTTTCTAATTACCAACCAGAGGGATTGACAGGAGGAAGAGGATGCAAAAAGTAGAGATTTACGATACCACCTTGCGGGACGGTTCCCAGGGAAAGGGGATATCCTTTTCCGTCAGCGACAAGCTTAAGATTGTCCAGCGGTTTGACGAGATAGGCATTGATTACATCGAAGGGGGCTGGCCGGGTTCCAACCCCAAGGATGAGGAGTTTTTCCGCCAGGTCAAGGAGCTGTCCCTCAAGCACAGCACCATCACCGCCTTCGGG
>PWVN01000220.1 GCA_003561835.1 Syntrophomonadaceae bacterium | reverse complement strand
CGACTATACAAACTATCATAATAAAGCAAGTCAAGGTTCTTATTATTTGCATTATTTCCTCTTCCTCATATAAATTTTAATATATTCCTGTAAGTGAAAAAAATTTGTTGACACTTTAGCACCCTCGAATCGCTGCCAAAGCTTTCTCCACCTGGGCGGTGCGGAAGGGTTTGAGGAGGTAGTAGGAGGCGCCCGCCTCGTAGCCTTCCAGGGCGAAGCTTTTGTCCTCGCAGAGGAGCACTAGGCTGATGTTCGGGAACTTCTCCCGCACCAGAGCGGTGAACTCCAACCCGTTGATGAGCCCGGGGAGGTGCAGGTCCACAAAGATGAGGCGGGGCTGGGCCTGGGCCATGAGGGCCAGGGCCTCCCGGGCATTGGCGCAGGCCGCGGTGACTTCCACCTGGTGGAACCGGGCGAGGATCTCTCGCAGCCCCTCCCGGTAGTGGGCTTCATCGTCAATGATCATGGTTGTGAGCATTGGTTTTTTCATATTAATATTATAAAACATGCCTCTTAACAGATTCTTAACAAAACAGCAAAAAACGGCCTCTTGCGGCCGTTTCAGGGTGGTTCAGCAGGGTTATTTTCCCACCCATGCTTACTTTTTCGAATTATATCTCACTATTTTGCTTTTTTTTGATTTTTTTATTTTTACTTGCATTCTTCTTTTAAGTTATGATCCACCCAGCCTGGTGTATGCCTGCTGCAGTTCCGCGGGTACTTGCAGGCCCAGTTCTTTTTGATAGACCTTCTTGATTTTTACATAGGCGCTCTTAAGGCCCGCTCTGCCCCCGGCCCGTGCGGCGGCCTCCAGGTAGAGGGCGGCGAGGTGCTCGGCGGGAGCTTCTTTGTTGAGATAGTCTGCGAGCAGCAGTTCGGCTTTGCTGTAAGCCCCCTCTTCCAGGTAGAGGCGGGCCAGTTCTGCCACGGCCCGGGCATGGCGGCGCCGCAGCCTTTCCCGTTCCTGATCGGCCCAGGGCCAGCCTTTTTCTCCCAGGTAGGTGCCTGTGTAGAGGGAGAGGGCCTTTTCCAGGGCTGCGGTTGCCGTTTGCTGCAGGTAGTCTTCAAATTCCCCCGCGTCGTGGTAAACCCCGGATAGCTGCAGGGAGTAGCAGTCGTCGGAGTAGGCGATCTGCAGTTGTTTCCACTCAAAAGGGGCAAGGACTTTGCGCAGGCGGCTCATGGTAACCTGCAGGTTGGCCAGGGCGCGGGGCGTTGCAAGATCGGGCCAGAGGTCTTCACAGATCCTTTCTTTGTGGATTTGCCGCCCTGCATGCAACAGCATATAAGCAAATAATTCGCCGATCTTGGGGCGGTTCCAGGTTATTTCTTCTTCGCCCCGGAAGAGCCCAAGGCCGCCGAGGGTGTAGATGCGCAGAGGGGCGGCAACGGAAACGGAACCCGTCCTTTGCCCGATTCTTTCCAGGAGCCGCTGCATAGCCCTGGTGAAGCGTTCCTGCCGGATCGGTTTTAAGAGATAATCTACAGCATTCAGTTCGAAGGCCTCGGTGGCATAGTGGTTGTAGGCGGTGATAAAAACCGTCTCCATGGCGGGCTGGAGGTTTGCCAGTTGCTCCGCCAGTTCCAGCCCGGTCATGGCGGGCATCTGGATATCCAAAAGGGCGGCGTCGAAAGGCTGGTGGTGCGCCGCTTCCAGGGCGGCCAGGGGGTTGGTGAAGCAGCTGCACGCCAGCGGCAGGCCCGATTGTGCCAGCAGGTCCTCAATTTCTTCCAGGTTGGAAGGCTCGTCGTCAACGGCCAGGAGGCGCAGTTTCATGGTCGGCAATACTCCTTTCCAGGTGTATTTCCACTTTTGTGCCGGCACCGGGGGCGCTGCTGATTTTGAGGCCCTGCCCGCAGTGCCTGAGCAGCCTTTTATGGATGTTTTGCAGCCCCACGCCCCCATTGGCGGAGGGGTTTTCCTGCAGCAGCCCTGCGATCGTTTCTTCGTCCATTCCCACCCCGTCATCAGCCACCCGGATATACAAGTCGTTTTGCTGCCCGCGGACCGTTATTTTTACCAGGCCTCCCTCCAGTTTGGGCATGAGGCCGTGGCGTACGGCGTTTTCCACCAGGGGCTGGATGATTAGCATGGGAATGAGCGTGAGCAGGCTGGCGTTAATTTCATATTCCACCTGGAGCCTTTCGCGGAAACGGGCCTGTTCGATAGAGAGGTAGGCCCGCACCATTTCCATTTCCCTGGCCAGGGTGGTCATGCCTGCGGCGTGGTCGAGGGAGAAACAGCCCCGCAGGTAGTCGGCCAGATCCAGGAGCAGTTCCCTGGCCTCCTGGGGCCGGCGGGTGGTGAGGTTGGAGATGGCGCTTAAGGCATTGTAGATGAAATGGGGCTTGATCTGAGCCTGCATGAAAGCCAGTTCGGAGGCCACGGCGTGGTCGGCTGAGGCCTTGAGGTTGATCAGGGTCTGCACCCGGGCCGCCAGTTCTTCAGGTTCGAAGGGCTTGTGCAGGAAGTCATTGGCGCCGGCCTTAAGGGCACGCACGATGCTCTCAGTCTGGGTGCGGGCCGAGAGGATGAGCAGGGGCAACTCCAGCAGGGTAAAGCGCTGCCGCACTTTGATGCAGAGTTCGTCCCCCGTGAGTTCGGGCATCATGAGGTCAACTATGCCCAGCACGGCCCCTGGGTCCTGCAGCAGCGCCGCCAGGCCCTGGCGCGGTTCCACAAAACCTTTGATGGTGTAACCCCGGGGCTTTAAGATCTCCGAGACGCCCATGACGGCGGGGTAATTGTCGTCAATGATGATAATCGTTTCGGGCCGTTTGCCTTGCATGAAAAGGGTGGAGGCGGCCTCGGCTGTCGCGGCGAGGGGCGGGGGGCCGGT
>PWVN01000133.1 GCA_003561835.1 Syntrophomonadaceae bacterium | reverse complement strand
TTCCCTCCACCATGTCGGCCACCTTCCCGGCAATGCTCAAACAGCAGGTCAGGCCGGGGGATTCGATGCCGATCAGGTTGATCAGCCCCGGAAAGCCGCGCTCCTTTTCATGGCAAACCACAAAATCGCGAAAAGGCATCCCCGGGCCCTGCAGCTTGGGCCTGATGCCGGCCATCTCGGGCTCCAGTTCTTCCCGCTGCAGAAAGGGAAGGTAGTTGCGGGCGGATGCATAAAACTCCTCCGCGTGACCCGGATCTACCGCGTAATCCAGCTCCTGCACGTAAAAAGCGTTCGGCCCCAGCCTCAACCTCCCGTCGAGGGTCTTGGTCAGGTGAACTCCCAGGCTTTTTAGCTCGTCCAGGGGAGGGGGGTAGACCGGCCTTGAAACAAGCCCGGACTTCGCGTAGGGGAGGCTGAAGTACTCCCCTTTGCAGGGATGAATCACGTACCCGGCTCCCTGTATGTCAATACCTGCCATCTCCGCCACCCTGTCCGCCTGCAGGCCGGCACTGTTGACGAGCCAGCGGCAGCACAGCGCTTCCTCTGTCCCATCAGGATTGAAGTAGGAAACCAGGTAGCCGTCTTTTTCGCCCCTGATTTCCGTTACCCGGTGGCGGTAACCCAGCAGGACACCGCGCTGCAGGGCCTGCTCCTCCAGCCGCCGCATGAGGCGGTGCGAATCGACCACACCCGTGGAGGGGGACAGTATCGCCCCGACGGCGCTGATGTGGGGCTCCAGCCTGAAGGTTTCTTTTTCGTCCAGCAGTTCCAGGTCCAGCACCCCGTTCGTGCGCCCCTGGACCATCAATTCCTGCAGCACTGCCATCTCCGCCTTTTCCCGCGCCACGATCAGCTTCCCCGTCCGCCGGTGAGGGATGTTCCACTCCCGGCAAAAATCGTAGAGAAGCTCTTTTCCTTTCACGCAGAGGGAAGCCTTGAGGCTCCCCGTGGGGTAGTATATCCCCGCATGGATGACCTCGCTGTTGCGGCTGGAGGTCTCCTGCCCAAAGGTATCGTGCCGCTCCAGGAGGATAACTGTGGCATCTTCACCACCAGGGCGGGCGGCCAGCTCGGCGGCGGCAGCCAGGCCGACCACCCCGCCCCCGATGATCAGGATATCCGCTTTTTCCATTCATTCCGGCCCCTTCCTTTTGCAAAAACGAAAAGCGTTCCCTAAAATAATAATGATTATCGATTTAGCTCAGGCACCCCTTCAACATGATGTGCTGGTTAAATAGATTCCAGTACCACAGGTGCGGGCATGAGCATACTTACGAGATTGTAACCAAGAAACTGCCCTTTCCTGGGTTAATCGGATACAGTCACAAAAATAATTTCGAGCAATGATGTTTATGCAGCCCGAGCACAGTCCTCCCCGGGGTGAGAAAAGGGTGTTGTCTGCTTCAAGCTGCCGCTGCCTGGTGCTTCATAGCTCGATTGCTGTTCGAAAAACGGATCGATCCGGTAGAACCGGCAAATAACACTCACAATAAGGTGCTTTGTGGAAAATAATACATCGCTGCAGCGATGTTTTGAAGCGCTGTGAAAGCCCTTTCAATGGTTATATGCCATTAGTATCATAACCGGTTGAGGAATTCATATTTTCCCTCCCCGTCTAAACGATGGCGTTTCTTCCATTCTCCATCCAGGCTTTTTTTCGTTCATCTTTTGTAATATCACTCCGCAGATGGTATACTCTACATAATAAAGATTATTTCTTTTGCCCGGGGTGGTTGAAAATGGATCGGAGAAGCTTCTGCTATTTGGGCCTGATGGGGCTGTTGGCCTTCGGCATCGGCTGCCAGCCGGATGGAGGAGACAAAGATATTGCCCCGGGCCCAAAAGAGCCCAGCGAAAACGGAAAACCCGGGGATGACCGCCAGGAAACCGCCAGCGAGCGAAAAGGAGGAGGAACAGAAAAAATGTCCCGCATCGCCGTGATCGCCACCAGCAGCAGGGAAGAAGGTGTACGCAAAAGCCTGCAACTTTTGGAAGAAGAGCTTGATATGGAAGGAAAACGTGTACTGGTCAAACCGAACTTCAATACCGCCGACCCCGTCCCGGGCTCCACCCACAACGACACCCTGCAGGCCCTGCTGCGGGAGCTGAAGCAGAGAGGTGCCTCGGGCCTGGTCATCGGGGAACGCAGCGGCCCGCCCCTGCCGACTGAAGAGGTCATGAAAAAGAAAGGCGTCTTTCATCTCGCCGAAGAAGAAGGCGCAGAAATCCTGAACTTTGACCGGCTGCAAGAGAAGGACTTCTTTCATTTCAGGGAAGAAGGCCTGCACTGGAAAGACGGCTTCCTGTTGCCCCGCGCCGTGAGAGAGGCCGAGGCCATTGTCTCTACCTGCTGCCTGAAAACACATGCCTTTGGTGGCGTGTTCACCCTGGCCCTCAAGCTGGCCGTGGGAATGGTCCCCAAGCGGGGCTTCGATTTCATGTCCGAGCTTCACGGCTCGCCCCATATGCGCAAAATGATCGCCGAGATCAACCTGGCCTTCGACCCCCAGGTGACGGTGCTGGACGGCATAGAAGCCTTTGTGGACGGCGGGCCGGCCACGGGGAAACGGAAGCGGGGGGACCTTTTTCTGGCCGGCAGCGACCGGGTGGCCCTGGACGCAGTCGGGGTGGCCGCCTTGAAACGCCTGGGCAGCAACCCGCAGATCATGGAGACCCCCATATTCGAACAGGAACAGATCGCCTGCGCCGCCGGGCTGGGTCTCGGCGCTGCTTCGCCCCGGGAAATAGAACTCGTCCCGGCCGAAGACGAAAAAAGCCGGGCGCTGGCCGCAGCCCTCCGCAGCATCCTGGACCTCGGCTGAACCGCCGGCCCGCAGTGGAGAAGGG
>PWVN01000185.1 GCA_003561835.1 Syntrophomonadaceae bacterium | reverse complement strand
GATATATCCATAAGGAGCCCCTGGCAGCGGTGGCGAATCACCTGGATGCGGCCAACATCGACCTGAAGAGCTTTGACCCCGCCTTTTACCGGGATGTGGTGGGGGGCGAGTTGGCGCCGGTTCTGGACAGTCTGAAGCTCTTGCGAAAGGCGGGGGTCCACCTGGAGATCACCAGCATCCTCATCCCCACGTTAAACGATGACATGGCGCTGGTAAGGCAGATGTGCCGGTGGATCGCCGGGGAGTTGGGCCCGGAAGTGCCCCTGCACTTCGCCCGCTTCTATCCCCTCTACAGGCTCTCCGCCCTGCCCCGGACCCCCGTTGCTACCCTGGAGGAGGCCCGGAACACGGCCCTGGATTCCGGCCTCGAGTTCGTCTATATTGCCAAACTGGCGGGCCATGAGGCGGAAAACACCTTTTGCCCCGGCTGCGGAGAAAAGGTCATTGAGCGGGTGGGGTTCGTAGTCTCCCGAATACGCCTGGACGACGGGGTTTGCCGCCGCTGCGGCCGGGCTGTCCCCGGCCGCTGGTCATGAGGACAACTGCCGGCGGTGGATGGCCAGCTGGGCCAGGGACCTCTGGTCCAGGTTGGACAGGCCCGCCTCCAGGGCCCATTCCATGGCCTCCACAAATTCCTCGGAGGTGATGGCCCGGGCAATCTCCTCGTATTCAAAGGCTTTGAACTCCACCCGGTACTGGGCCATGATGTTCACATAGGTGTCTTGGGAAAGGCTCTCGGCCACCCAGCGGACGAACTCCTCGGTCCCGGCGATGCGGTTGGGCATGACCAGGTGGCGGATCATCAACCCCCTCAGGGCGATGCCGCCGGCATCGGTTATCAGGTTCCCCACCTGGCGATACATTTCCCGGATGGCCTCCCGGGTCAGGCGGGGGTAGTCGGCGGCGGCGGCCAGATTGTACCGCTGGGCCTGCATGCCGTCCATAAATTTCAGGTCCGGCAGGTAGATGTCCACGATGCCGTCCAGCAGTTTCATCGCCTCCGCCCGCTCGTAGCCGCTGGTATTGTAGCAAAGGGGCAGCGTAAGCCCTTCTTTAAGGGCAATCCGGACGGCGCTGATAATGTGGGGCATCACATGGGTGGGGGTGACCAGGTTTATGTTGTGGCAGCCGATTTTCTGAAGCTTCAGCATCATCCGGGCCAGTTCTTCATCATCCACCTCTTCTCCCAGCCCCAAGTGGGCGATGGGCCAGTTCTGGCAGAACACGCAGCGCAGGTTGCAGTTGGAGAAGAAGATGGTGCCCGAGCCCCCCTGCCCCACCAGGGGCAGCTCTTCCCCAAAATGGGGGCCATAGACGTTCACCACTGCCTTCTGAACCCCCTGGCAGAACCCCTTCTCCCCCTCCAGGCGGTTTACGCCGCAGCGGCGGGGGCAGAGGCGGCATTCCTCCATGATCTTGTAGGCTTCCTGAATACGCCCGGCCAGTTTTCCCTCCCTTTCCAGTTTCGCATAGGCCGGCTCCCACGGCTGTGCTGCCTCCTTTTCTTCCTGGTCTTCCTGCCGGACCCCGTCGGTGTCGGGTTCCTCCACCCATCCGCAGGCCTTGAGAAACCCCGTGCCCAGAGTATAAAGGAGGAGCCCGCCCCCGCCTGTCGCACCCATCTTCCTGAGAAAATCCCTGCGGGTTATCCCACGGTTAACACCCCTTTCCAGGCTTTGAATTCGCCGGTTTCTTCCCTGCCCTGCAGGGACAATTCCATTCCTTCCGGCAGCAGTCTTCCTTCCCCTGGCACGTCATTCTCCTTCATCCATCTCCAAGAGTTCAAATCCCGTTGCAGCATCCTTCTTCCTTCCTGCCTTCGCATCGAGAAGCTCCATGATGATCCCTTCGCCAATCTGCCATACCTGGACTCCCTCCCGGGTGCAGCCCGTTGTGGTATCCCGGCCGCACCCGAAGGCGGCATGCAGGTGGAGCCTGGGGATCCCTTCTTCATTGAGAAACAGGGTGCCCGTGCCGACGGCTTCACTGGTCCCCGGCAGCTGTGCAACCACAGGGCGGGGCTTTGGCGCCCTGCCGTCTTCAGGGCCCACGATGACCTTGCTCCCGGTGTCAGCGCCGCCGAGGAAGTGGACGACGGCCGCTTTAATGTGGTGCTCCCGGGCAAACTCCTCAATAACACCGGGGATGGTATCCCCATGTTCCAGCCGCAAAAGGAAGATCCGCCCCAACCTTGCTTCCGAGTATTTCATTATTTTTCCATCCCTTCGTGGAGTAATTGCTCTCCTGGGCACGTCCTGGGGGAAAATTGGGACAAAGTCCCTGTCCCCCCTGTCCCTCCCGCCTGGTGCCGCGGCGGAAAAGTGGGACAAGGTCCCTGTCCCCCTGTCCCAACAACTGCCGGTTAAGGATTCTCAACAGAATAGTGGACCTGCCCGGCTTCGCGGACGCCGGGCTTATTTTTTTGCCGATTTCCCCTCAGCCAGTCATATTGAGACCTCCAAAGAAAATTGGGATGCCCTCTTTTCCACATAGGATTTGACCGCCTGCTTGTGGAACTCATAAGAGGGGAAATTGACGCAATTTTAAAACATCCTGTCAGCACAGTCCCTCCATGGTTAGAAATCAAGAAGTAAAGGAGTTGAAAAGAAGAATGGAATTATCACCTTTAACAAGGCCTCATTTTTCTCCCGACCGGGGGCGGGAACGCCTCTGGTTGACTATCTGCTGGCTGGTGACCGTTGTATCAGCCATCATCCTCATCATAGCCTGGCCCCAGACCCGCAGCCTTGCCTTCATCGCCCACCTGCAGCAGTTTCGCAGCCCGGCCGTGGAACTGCTGTTCAGGGTCTTTACCTTCCTGGGGGATGATCAGTTCTACATGATCTTCTTCGGCATCCTGATCTGGTGTGTGAACAAGCCCCTGGGGTTTTGGGCGGCCTTTGTCCTCCTCACCTCCGGCACCTACAGCGGCTTCATCAAGGATGTGACCCTGCTGGAACGCCCGCCTTTGGAGGGCATCGTCCATCCTCCCCACAGTTGGGCCTTCCCCAGCGGACACACCCTGACAGCGGTTACCGTGTGGGGCTATCTGGCGGTGCGTCTGAAGAAAACCGGCTTTTGGGTGTGGACCGTTATCGCCATCGTCCTGATCGGCGTCTCCCGGCTGATCCTGGGGTATCACTTTCTCGGTGACGTCCTGGGAGGGCTGGCCTTCGGGTTCCCCTTCCTCCTTTTCTTCATCTGGCTGAGCGCCGTGGCCGTCGAAAATGGGTGGGAGAAAAAATTCTCCACCTCCCTGCTCCTGGCCCTATCTGTGGCGGCACCGGTACTGCTGACGGCTCTGCTTCCCGGGGCTGATCCCCCGAAACTGCTGGGGTATCTGGCCGGGGCCGGGGCCGGGTACATCCTGGAGAAGGAGAAAGTTCGCTCGGTAACCACCACCTCGTTTCCGAAGCAAATTGCCAAGGCCCTCCTGGGTCTGGCCGTCCTCTTCGGCATCATCCTGGGCCTGGGGAGCATTCTCCCCTCCGGCGGCCCCGATGCTTCCTTTGCCGTGAAGATGGTGGGGTTTGCCCGCTATGCTCTGGGAGGCATCTGGGTTACCTTCCTGGCTCCCATGCTCTTCGTTTCCCTGAAGCTCACCCCCAAAGAGTAGGGACGGGGACCCTGTCCCCCTTTTTGCCTTTTAGCCTTTTTGCACATTAATTGACAACTCAAGCCTGATTTTGGCGGTAGTATTCCTCGGCTTCCCGGAGGATGTCCGTGACGGGGACCTGCTGGGGGCAGGCTTCCAGGCATTTGCCGCACTCACTGCACAGGGAGGCGTCCATCTTCAATTCCTTCATGCGGCCGTACATGCGCAAGAACTCCCCGGAGGCGCCGTACATGAAGATGTCGTTGTAGATGCTGAGGACATCGGGGATGGACACCTTTTGGTCACAGGGCTGGCAGTAGCCGCAGCCGGTGCAGTTGACCCTGCTCTTCTCCTGGTACCTCCTCTGTACCTCATCGTAGATGGCCTCCTCTGCCGCCGTCAGGGGTATGAGGGGCTGGGCGGCCAGCCCCAGGTTTTCTTCAACCTGCTCCAGGGTGCTCATGCCGCTTAAGACGGTGGAAACCCCCTCCAGGTTCCACAGCCACCGCAGGGCCCAGTCCACGGGGCTCCGCTTCTTCCCGGCCCTGTCCCAGACCTCCTGGATGTCCGCGGGGACCCGGGCCACCAGGTTCCCCCCCCGCAGGGGTTCCATGACCACCACCGCCAGCCCTTTCCGGGCCGCATATTCCAGGCCTGCCAGGCCCGCCTGGTAGTGCCGGTCCACATGGTTTAAGTGGATCTGGCAGAGGGTCCAGGGGTAGGCGTCCACAATCTCCTGGAAGAGATCCAGCTGGTCATGGAAGGAAAACCCCGCGTAGCGGATCTTCCCCTCCCTTTGGGCCTTCTCCAGGAACTCCAGGACCTTGAACTTTTGGGCCTTCTCCCACAGTTCCCTGTTCAGGGCATGGACCAGGTAGAAGTCCACCGCCTCCACCTGCAGCCTCTCCAGCTGCTCGGCGAGGAACTTTTCCGGCCCCTCCCCTTCCTTGACCATCCAAATGGGCAGCTTGGTGGCCAGTTTTACCTTTTCCCGGTAGCCGTCCTTCAGGGCCTTGCCCACCAGGACCTCACTCTGCCCCTTGTGATAGGGGTAGGCCGTATCCAGGTAATTGACCCCCCCGTCCACTGCCCGGCGAAGCATCCTGATGGCTTCGGCTTCATCGATGCTGGCCGGGTCCGGGTCCAGTTTGGGGAAACGCATGCAGCCAAACCCCAGGGCCGACACCTGAAAATCCAGGCTGCCGAATTTGCGGCAGTTCAATGAAGATCCCTCCTCTATGAGAATATCCCCCTTATAATTTCCACGGCTTTGTGGACATCCTTTTCCCCCACATCCTTGTGGGTGACCAGGCGGACTTTGCTGCCGCCGGGACTCCCGGCCTTAAGCCCCCGGTCCGCCAGCAGGCTCAGGAAGGATGGGGCGTCATGGCCCGTTCCCTGGACATCCATGAGAACCATGTTGGTCTGGACCGTTTCCATGTCGACGGCGATCCCCGGTACCCGGGAAAGGCCCCGGGCCAGGAGTCGGGCATGGGCGTGGTCCTCGGCCAGGCGGTGGCGCATATTGAGGGCTTCCAGGCCGGCTGCGGCCAGCACCCCGGCCTGGCGCATGCCGCCTCCCAGGAGCTTCCGGTTCTTCCGGGCCCGGCGGATGAAGTCGCCGCTTCCCAGGAGCAGGGAGCCCACGGGGGCCGAAAGGCCCTTGGACAGGCAGAACATGACGGAATCCAGGCCCTCCGCCAGGTCGGCGGGGTCTCGTCCCAGACTGACGGCGGCATTGAAAATGCGGGCCCCGTCCAGGTGGACCTTGAGGCCGAAGGAGCGGGCCTTCTTAAGGAGAGACCGGGTGGTTTCGGCATCGATCACCGTTCCCCCCTGCCGGTTGTGGGTGTTTTCCAGGCACAAAAGGGTGGTGGGCGGCTGGTGGTCGTCCCCTCCATTGCGCACAAACTCAACCATTTTCTCCGCCCCCCCGGGCCCGTGGAGGCCCGGGATGGGCCGCAGTTGGGCCCCTGTCAGGACGGCGGCCGCCGCCACCTCGTAATGGAGGATGTGGGATTCGGCATCCACCAGCACCTCATCCCCCCGGCGGCAGTGGGTCATGATGGCCAGCTGGTTTCCCATGGTCCCCGAGGGGACGAAAAGGGCTGCCTCTTTCTTGAGGAGGGCGGCGGCTTCCGCCTCCAGCCGGTTTAGGGTGGGGTCCTCCCCGTAGACATCGTCCCCCACCTCCGCTTGTGCCATGGCCCGGCGCATTTCGGGAGTGGGGACCGTGAGGGTGTCGCTTCGCAGATCGATTACGTTCAAGGGAATCATCGTCTCCTCTCTTTGGGCTGCAGTTATGAAGTTTCCTTACATTATACTTCGTCCCGGCAGGGGGGTTTCCCTGCCCGGGCAGCAGCACCCGGGGGATTTTGCAGGATTTTGCCCTGCCCGTACCGAAATAAGGGGGGAGAGTGACAAAGGAGAGGACGTTAAATGACAAAAGAAAGGGCTGTAACCCCCGAAAGGGCCGGCGGGATCCGGGTGCTGCTGCCCGGGGGCCGCAGGCTGGAAGTCCCCTCAGGGCAAACCCTGCTGGACCTCAGCCTCGCCCTTCGGGACAATTTCCCCCACGATATAGTGGCCGCCCGGGTGGATAACTCCCTGAAAGATTTAAACCACAAACCCGGGCCCGGGTCCGAAGTGGGGTTCATCGATATCAGCCACGGGGACGGCATGCGCATTTACCGGCGGAGCCTCACCTTCCTGCTGATTGCCGCCGCCAGGGACCTCTTCCCCCGGGGCCTGGTGATGGTGGAGCACTCCCTGGGGAAGGGCCTCTACTGTGAAATCCAGGGGGCAGGCCCCCTGACCCGCTCCAGCGTGGCCGCCCTGGAGAGGCGGATGAGGGAACTGGTCAAGGAAGATTTGCCCTTCATAAAGGAGCGGCTCAGCATGGAGGAAGCCCGGGAGATCTTTGCCGCCCAGGGGGACACGGACAAATTTGATCTTTTGAAATACAGGCCCAAGGAGCACCTGGACCTCTATTCCCTGGGGCCCCTGCGGGACTACCTGTACGGGTACCTGGTGCCCAGCACCGGCTGCCTGAAGCATTTCGCCCTGAGATTTTACCTGCCGGGGCTGATCCTGCGCTTCCCCGACGAGGACAACCCCGCAGCCCTGCCTCCCTACCGGGAGCAGCCCCAGCTCTTTGGGATCTTCCGGGAGGCGGAGCACTGGAACGCCATCCTGGGGGTGGATACGGTGGGGGCCCTTAACGCCCATATCGAGGAGGGCCGGGGTGCGGACATCATGCGGGTGGCGGAAGCCCTTCACGAAAAAAAGGTGGGCCATATCGCCGATATCATCAAGGCGGAGCAGGATCGCCTGAAGCTCATCCTCATCGCCGGGCCCTCTTCCTCGGGGAAGACCTCCTTTGCCCAGCGCCTGCGCATCCAGCTTCTGGTCAACGGCATGAAAACCCTGCCCCTGTCCCTGGATGACTATTTCCTGGACCGGGAAAGGACCCCCTTGGACGAGAAGGGGGAATATGACTTCGAAGCCCTGGAAGCTGTGGAACTGGAGCTCTTCAATGAACACCTGACGGCTCTCATCCGGGGCGAGGAAGTGGAGTTGCCCACCTACAATTTCAAGACAGGCAGGCGGGAGTTTCGCGGCCGGCCCCTGCAGCTGCAGCCGGGGCAGCTGCTGATGGTGGAGGGGATCCACGGTCTCAATGAGCGGCTGACGGAGGCCATCCCCCGGGGCAGCAAGCTGAAGATCTATGTGAGCGCCCTGACGTCCCTGAACATGGACCGCCACAACCGCATCCACACCACCGACACCCGCCTCCTCCGCCGGCTGGTGCGGGACAGCCAGTTCCGCAACCATAAAGCCGCCGACACCATCAAGCGGTGGCCTTCGGTGCGGCGGGGGGAGGAGAAAAATATTTTTCTCTTTCAGGAAGAGTCGGATGTCATGTTCAATTCCGCCCTGACCTACGAGCTGGCCGTCTTGAAACCCTTTGCCGAACCCCTGCTCCAGACCATCCCCCCCGACACCGGGGAGCACATGGAGGCCAAGCGCCTCCTCCATTTCCTCCAGTATTTCCTGCCCTTTGAGCCGGAGGAGGTCCCCTTCAACTCCATCCTGCGGGAGTTCATCGGCAAGAGCTGTTTCTTTTAGCCCCGCTTCCCCGGGGGAAAGCCCAGGGACGCGATAAACCGCTCCTGAAACCTGGGGTGGCTGGCCAGCTCCACATGCCGGACGGAGGCGGCGATCCTTCCCGCTTCTTTGAGGCCCTGCCGGGAAAGCAGGGCCTTTTGGGCGCCGGCCCCGGCGGCGTTCCCGATGGGCCGGACGGGGACCCCGGGGAAATCGGGGATCAGGCCCATGGCCTGCCCCTTATCTACCTGGATGTAGTTGCCGAAGGCCCCCGCCAGCAGAACCTCCGCCAGGTCTTCCCCGGCCACCCCCAGCTCTTCCAGGAGCAGGGCCACTCCCGTGGAGATGGCCCCCTTGGCCAGCTGGACAGCCCGGATATCCCCCTGGGAAAGGTAGATCCCCCCCTCTTCGGCAGGGGTCAGCCGGAAGACCCGGCTTTCCTCAACCTCCTCCAGGTGATGGGCCAGCTTCGCGCTGCCGCCGGCAGTTAAAAATTCCTCCCGACTCAGCAGCCGCCCGTTGGGCTTGACCAGGCCGGCCCGGAGCATTCCCGCCAGGGCGGCCACCAGGCCGGAGCCGCAGATTCCCTGGGCCTTTGTCCTGCCGATGGTTTTATACGAGACCCTTTCCGGGGTGATGGCAACGTCCTCGATGGCCCCCTCGGTGCCCCGCATGCCGAAGGCGACCCCTGCCCCTTCCAGGGCGGGGCCGGCAGCGGTGGAACAGGCCAAAAGCCTCTCCCTGCTTCCCAGAAGGATTTCCCCGTTGGTCCCGATATCGATGACCAGGCGCAGCTTCCGGGAATACCCCAGCTTTGCGGCCAGCAGGACCCCGGTGGTATCGGCCCCCACGAAGCCGCCGATCAAGGGCAGAAAGATAAGGTGCCCGGCGGGGTTCATGGACAGGGGGAGCTTTGAGGCGGGGAGAAGGACCTGCTCCAGGACGGTGGAGGTGAAGGGGGTCCGGCCCAGGTAGTAGGGGGGGAACCCGCAGAAGAGGTGCTGCATGGTGGAGTTCCCCACCAGAACCGCCAGGTAGACCTGCCCGGGAGAAATCCCTGCCTTTTCCGCCGCCTCCTGCAGGAGGGCCTCCAGGGTTTCCAGGACGAGACGGTGGAGCCTTACCAGTCCCTCCTCCTTCATGGCCTCGTTGATGCGGGACATGACGTCGGCCCCCACCGTGGTCTGCCGGTTCAGGGAGGAGGCCACGGAAACCTGGGCCCCGGTATGCAAATCGTAGAGATAGGCCACCACGGTGGTGGTGCCGATGTCCACGGCCAGGCCGTAAAAATCCCCGGTGGTGTCCCCTTCCTCCAGGGCGGTCAGGCGGTCCTGAAGGAGGAGGGCGGTGACCCCTTTTGGGCTCCTGAGACGGGCGGAAAGGCTCCGCAAAACCTCCAGGGGAGGGGGCTTGAGGCGGGGGCTGTTCAGGGCCAGTTTCACACGCTCCAGGTCCCCGTCGGCCGGGTGCTGTTTTAACCGGTCCGCCGGCAGGAAGACCTTTGCCGCTGCCGGGTTGAGCCTCACCTTGCCCGGGGTGCCGCCCGTCAGGATGACGGCTTCCTGTTTCAGAAGACGGTAGGGGATTTGGACCAGGGCATCGGCGTGCAGTTCCTCCTGGCAGGCCAGGACCTCCCGGGGCTTTCGGCCCTCTTCCTGCAGCAGGACGGTGCACTTTTTGCAGCGGCCCCGGCCCCCACAGACCAGGTCCAGGGGGAAGCCCGCTGCCTCCGCGGCTGCGGAAATTTTGGTGCCCGGCGGGTACTGGGCGGTGTGCTGCTGGGGCATAAAGGTGAGCTTGACCATGGTTTCCTCCTGGCCTCCCCGGTTCGCCGGGGAGTTATTTTCACGGGGCACCGCTGTGGTCCGGCGGGAGGGTGCAAAACTGGAACTTCAACCCGGGAAGGGGAAGAAGGATCTTTTTTTCTTGAAGAGAAGGATCTCACCCGAAATGCTGCTCCCGGCGATGGTCAACAGGCCGCAGGAAGGGTACTTCTCCCGGCGCCTGTCGGTGGGAGAACCGGGGTTGAAGAGGAGGACGCCCCGGTAGCGGATGTTACAGGGCTGGTGGCTGTGGCCGAAGACGACGCAGTCGGGGCTCTCCGAAGCAAAGGCCTGGTAGGCCCTCTCCATGATCTTCCCCCGGGGCCCGTGGCCGTGGGTCAGGCCGATGCGCAGCCCTGCGATCTGCAGAAGCTTTCGCTCCCCGAGGCGCTTTTCCAGGTGGGGAGGGTCCATATTCCCCGCCACCGCCTCCACCGGCGCCAGGGCCATCAGGTCCAGGAGGACCTCCTCCTGCACCAGGTCGCCGGCATGAAGGATCATGTCCACCCCCTGGAAAGCGTCGAAGAGCTCCGGGGGCAGGGAACGGGCCCGGTTGGGGATGTGGGTGTCGGAAAGGACGCCGATTTTTTTTATCACGGTCATCTCACCTCTTCCCGAAGCCTTCTAGTCGAGCTGAAGCTGTATTTTCCCGTCCCGGGTTTCAAAGGGGGTGCCGAACTCCGCCAGGAGTTGGCCCAGGAGGCTTAAGAGCCCCTCCGCCTCCCGGCCCGACGGCAGGTAGGGCTGGCTGTCCCCTCCCCGGGCGGGGAGCAGGGAAAGGGAAGTAAACCCGTCCTGCTGGAAGGTGGCCTCAAGGATCAGGGTATCGTGGGTTACCGGGTTCTTGAAGGGGTAGAAGACGAAGTTGCCCAGGCTGTAGACCACCGGTTTCCCCCGGTAAAGCTCCACCCCCTGGGGGACGTGGGGGTGGTGCCCCAGCACCATGTCGGCCCCGGCATCCACGGCCAGGCGGGCCAGTTCCTTCTGGCCGGGGGTAACCCGGTAGGTGTACTCGATTCCCCAGTGGAAGGAGACCAGGAGCAGGTCCACCTCTTCCCGCAGGCGGCGGATATCCTCCTCGATTTGATTTTGGTCGTGGATGAGGGCGGCACCGGGGGTGTCCGGGCCGGCCTGCCAGAAGGAACGGTGGGCGGTGGGGACGGCATAGTCGTCGGTGTAGGCCAGAAGGCCCACCCGGTAGCCTTTGATTTCCATGACGGTGCCGGCATGGGCCTCCTCCAGGTTCCGGCCGGCCCCTGCGTGAAAGATCCCGCGGTCGTCCAGGATATCCAGGGTGTCCTCCAGGGGCAAGACCCCGTAGTCCAGGATGTGATTGTTGGCCAGGGAGACCAGGTTCACCCCCCCGTCGAGAAGGCTCTCGACGGAGAAGGGAAGGGCCCGGAAGGTGTATTTTTTCCCGGGAAGGGGCTTCCCCCTGGATGAGATGGGGGCCTCCAGGTTCCCGAAGACCACATCCCCCTCTTTGAGAATATCCCGAACCCCGGCAAAGGGGTAAGCGGGGTCGTATTCTTCGAGCCGTTTTCCCGTCAGCTGGTCCAGCATGATGTCCCCCACGGCGTAGATGGTCAGGGGAGGCCGGGGCCTGGTGGTGAATTCCAGGGTGACGGCCTCTTCCAGAACATCTCCCAGAAGGGTGCGGACCCCCTGGCTGACGGTGACCAGGTAGCGGGTGTGGTAGTCCAGGGGGATGCTGGGGATGAAGTGAATCTTCTCCCCCTCCACCTCCAGGCGCCCCGGAATCTCCGGGTAGATGCTGAAGCGTCCCTCCAGGGACTCGGGGTCTGGAAAGTTCGCCAGCTCCAGGGTGATGAGGGTCTCGATGTCCACCCCTTCGCCCTGGGGCAAGAAGCCGACAAACTCCAGGGGTTCCCGGGGCGGTTCCTGGGCGTCTTCCGGCATCAGGGCCCGGGGCAGCCAAAAGGCCAGCAGCACCAGGCTCATGAGGGCGATAAAGAGTTTTATGGCGGTTCTCAAGTCCGTCACCTCCGGTTTGGGGGAGCTCCGAAAGCCTCCCGCGGGCGAGCTCTTTCTGGTATTTATCTTCTCCATTTCCCGGGAAATGTCCTGTAAATTTCTCCCGGGAGCAGGAATTTTGTCTTATGATGCCCAAAGATAGGAGAGAGGTGATCCCTGGTGCAAACGAAAGAAGAGCCGTCCCGGCCCAAGCTTCTCCTGCCCTTTATATTGCTCCTCGTCTTTGCCCTCTCCCTCTCCCCTCTCCTTGCCGGCTGCAGCCGGGAACCCGCAGAAGAAAAGGAAAAAACGCCTCTCTCCCTCTTGACGGGGGGGAGCGGCAGCCGGTATGCTTCTCTGGGCCAGGACGTGGCAGAGCGGGTCAATGCCCGCAGTGAAGAAATCCTCCTGGTGCCGGAGCTTTCCGCCGGACTGGAGGCCAACCTGCGCCTCCTGGCGGCAGGCCGGGCGAAGCTGGCCATCGTCAGCGCCGATCTGGTCCACTACGCCCGGGAGGAAGGGGAAATGTTTTCCCAAAACCCTATCCGGGGGGATGTGACCCCGGTTGCCCGTCTGGGCCTGGAACCCCTGTACCTCCTGGGTACCCCGGACAGCCCCCTTAAGGACGCCGGCGGCCTTAAGGGGAAGACCGTCTCCCTGGGCCAGGGCGGCAGCCGCACCCAGATTCTGGCCTACCGGCTGCTTAAGGCCCTGGAACTGGACCTGGCTTCCCTTTCCCTGTATTACCTGGTGGAGGGAGAAGCCCTTAAGTCCCTGGAAAAGGAGGAACTGGATGCGGCCTTCTGCCTTTTCCCCCTCCCCATCCCTGGAGAGGGCGGGACAGAAGGCCTGAGGGCCGTCCCCTTCACCCCGGGGCAGGAAAAGGCGTGGCAGGAGTCCCTGCCCTTTGCCGTGAGGGCCCCCGTCCCGGCGGGCACCTTTTCCGGCCAGGAAGAAGGCTTTCAGGCCCCGGCCATCCCCCTGCTCCTGGCTGCAGCCCGGGACCTGGAGCCGGAAATCCTCCGGGAGCTGCAAAAGGCCCTGATCGGCACCCCTTCCCCCCTGGTGAGGGACGGCAGGGGCACCCCCGCCGGCGGCAGGGGATTAAAATAGGCGCCCGGGACAGAGGGGGTGGATCTTGGCGTCCCACTGTATGCCAATTTGTGCCAGAATCTTAAATTTAATATATTCTATTGTGAGTAAGTTTACTTTTAGGCCTGACCCCGAAAGTCAACTTACTTTAGTTGAGGGGGTAGAGGCGGAAGATGAAGAAGCCTGCCAGCAGGCAGAGGGCGGCCACGGGGCCGATGAGGAGGATGCCCAGGTAGCTGTCTGCCGAGTAGCCGAAGGTCTCCAGCTGCAGGCCCAGGACCAGGGCCGACAGGCCGATGGTGCCTTTCATGACCAGGCCCTGCATGCCGTAGTAGACGGCCTCCCGCCGCTGGCCCGTGTTCCTCTCGTCCTCGTCGGTGATGTCGGCCAGGAGGGCGTTGGGGAGGATGAAGAGGCCGGCCAGGGGAATCCCGGCGGCGGCGATAAAGGTCATCCCCTGGAGGTGGACGGGGATGCTCCCCGGCCATGAGCCCACGCTGGCCAGGCCCATGAGGAGGAAGGAGGAGCAGAGCATGGTGGCGCTGAAGGCGTATTTCTTCCCCCTGATGAGGGACAGGCGCCGCACCAGGGGAAAGCAGACCAGGGCCACCACCAAAGCCAGGATCAGGGCGATGCCCACCCCCGATTCGCTGAGGCCGATCTGCACCGTGGTGATGTAGGGGACCCCCATGAGGACAAAGTTGAACCCGAACCAGAAAAAGGGGAGGGAGAGGATATAGGGGAGGAAAACCCGGTTCTTCAGGGTCAGGAGGAGGGCCTGCCGGAAGGGGAAGGGTGCCCGCCGGTTCTCCCGGGGAGCCTCCCGCACCGTCAGGACGGGGCTTAGGAAGGAAACCAGGGCCACCGTCCCGGCGAAGACGGCCATGGCCTGAAAACCGAACTCCTCGATGAAGAAGGCGGCCCCCAGCATGGCCGTGACCAGGGCGGCGATGTGGGCCAGGGCAATCCCTTCCGCCGCCCGCATCCTCTCGGCGGGGCCTATGGCAATCTCCGGCATCAGGGCCAGGAAGGGACAGGTGATGACCGTCAACCCAAAAAACATCAGCCCCAGCATGACCAGAAGGTAGGCCACATTCAACGGGGCCGGGCCTGCCACCGGAGGGTACCAGATAAAGACGAAGGCCAGCACCGTGGGCAAAGCCCCGGCGGCGATGAAGGGGATCCGCCGACCGTAGGGGGAGCGAAAGCCGTCGCTCCAGACGGATACCAGGGGGTCCGTAACGGCATCCACGATCCGCCCCAGGGCGATGACCAGCCCGAAGGTCGTGGCGGACATGTAGACAATCCTCCCCGAAGTCAGGGGAGGGGAGTAGAAGTACATGGCCCAGGTAACCACCACGTTGGTGATGAGGCCGATTCCCACATATCCCACGGTGTAGTTGAAGAAGAGGGGCAGTTTTTTTGACCGGGCTGTGATGTTCTTCAGCATCTTCTCTCTCTTTCCTCGGCTTGGGTATTTCAGCAGGGACCCAGAAGCCCCTCCAGCTCCACCCGCATCCCGTCCTCCGCCGCCGCCACCTCCACCCCCGTCCGGGAGGCGAGGCGGGCGGCCAGGGCGGGGGGGTCCCTGTCCAGCATGGTGGTGCCGAAGTGGGTGATGAAGGCCTTGCGGGGCCGGACAGCGGCAAGGATCTGTTCCGCCGCTTCCAGGTCCAGGTGCTTGATCTTGTGATGCCCGGGATGCTTGAAGAGGACCACATTCAGGATCAGGACCTCGGCCCGGGCATAATGGGAGGCCAGCTGGGGGAAGAAAAGGGAATCCATGATGAAGGCCACCCGGCCGGCGGGAAGGCTGAAGTAGAGGCCGTAGGTTTCCACCCCGTGGAGATGCCGCACGGGTGTGGTGAAGGAGATGCCCTCCAGCCGGTACCGCCCTCCCGGCCGCAAAACCTCCACCCGCTCTACCGACTGCCGCAGGTAGCGGAAAACCACGGGTTCCGGCCCGTTCAGGGCATCCCCGGGGGCGAAGAGGGCTCCCCTCCTGTGAAAGGTGCCCCGGGTCATGGCCTCGGCCATGACGTTGGCATCGGCGGAGTGGTCCAGGTGGCGGTGGCTGAGGATCACGGCATCCAGGTCTTCCGGGCTCAGGGTTTCTTCCCCGGCAAAGCAGCGGGCCAGGGTCCCGGGCCCCGGGTCGATGCAGATATTGAGGCCGTTGAAGCGGCACCAGATGCCGGCGGAGGAGCGGAGCTGCCGGAAGACCACGAAGCGGGCCCCGCCCGTCCCCAGAAAGCAGATAAAATCTTTTCCCATATGTGCGCTCCCGTTTTTCTTCCATTATAACACTATATCTTCGGCGGAAGAATCTTTTCCGCCAATTTCCCGGCAGGGAATAGAGCTCTGCCCTGAGAATAGATAGGGTATATCGCGGGAAAGGAAGATGAGCTATGGCAAAGCAGAAAATGGACAAACCCGGGATGGAGGAGTTTCTCCGGCGGGCGGAGGTGGGCCACCTGGCCACCCTGGGCCCCAAGGGCCCCTACCTGGTGCCCCTGCACTTTCTCTACCGGGGGGGCAGCATCTATTTTCACTGCGGCCTCGCAGGAAGAAAACTGGACAACATAAAAAAAGACCCCCGGGTCTGTTTTCAAGTAACAGAGATGACGGCCATCGTCCCCCATAAACGCCCCTGCAGCTACAATACCCGCTATACCAGCGTCCTGGTGGAGGGAACGGCCCGGGTGGTGACGGACCCGACAGAAAAATTGGCCCTCCTTACGGAACTGGCCGCAAAATACAAAAAGACCCCGTCCCTGGAACTGGACCCGCAAGCCGCCGCCCGGACCCTGGTGGTGGAGATTACCCCCCAATGTTTCAGCGGCAAAAGAAACCCGTAGGGTCTTCTCCCCAGGAGGGGGGAAGACCCGTTGAATTCCTTCAGGTGACGGGCTGAAGTTCCCCCGTGGTGATGCTGAAAAAGAACCCCTGAATCTCCAGGTCCTCCGGGGTCAGAGAATAGTCGGACAGCTTTTTTACCGTTTCCCTGACATTTTCCCTCTCGTCCCGGAAGCAGCCCAGCCACATCTCCAGGTTGTCGTATTCGGCCAGGGCTTCTTCTTTTATCCCCCGCTGCAGCATGACCTCCTGCAGCTGGTTCTCCTCGCAGCGACCCATGCCGCAGTCCTCATGGCCCACCACCAGCAGGGCCCTGATATCGTATTTGAAGACAGCGGTGATGACGCTGCGCATTTCCCCGTAGTTCAGGTTGTTGCCCGCCGTCCGGATAAAGACGGCATCCCCCAGTTTGAGGCCCAGGGCTTCTTCCAGGACCCCCTGCAGGCGCATATCCACACAGGTTAAAACGGCCAGTTTCCTGCGGGGCAGGAGGGGAAAGGCCTCCAGGCTCTTATGCTTTTTCTGGTATTCCCTGTTGCTTTGGATGATTTCATCGAATACGGACATGCATATGCTCCTTCCCGGTTGTGGTGAGAATCTTAACCTGTATTATACCACAGAACCGGCGGCGGCGCTAGAATCTTGGAAATATTCAGTCCCCTGACCTAAGACGCCCTAAGACGGCAGGAGCAGCCGGATCCCCGGCTTGGGATTAAAAAAAGACGGGCTGCAGGAAGACGTTTTGCATGAAGAAGAGGCCGATGTAGGCCAAAAGGGCGGCGGCGGCGGGGGTGGCCACCCAGCCCAGGCCGATTTTCCCCAGAAGCCGGAAGTTGATGTTCCCGCCCCCCCGGGCCAGGCCTATGCCTGTCACGGCCCCCACCACCGCCTGGGACTGGGAGACGGGCACCAGGGGGAGGGCGGGAAGCCCCAGGGACAGAAGAAGGGACTGGAGGCCCTGGGAGCCGAAGACGAAGAGGACCAGGGAGGAGGCCAGGACCACGATGAAGGCAGTGACGGGGGAAAGGGCGTAGATTCCTGAACCCACCGTCATCATGACCTTCCGGGAATAGGTGAGGACCCCCAAAGCCATGGCTGCCCCCCCCAGGAGGAACAGCTGCTGGATTCCCGTAAAGGTCAGGCCCGCCCCCAGGTACAGGTCCCGAAAGGGGGAGTCGTGAAGGAAAACCCCCATAACGTTGGCGATGTTGTTCATGCCCAGGCTGTAGGCGCCAAAGGCGCCCGCCGCCAGGAGGGCCGCCCGGGTGTAGCTGTCCAGTCTGAGCAGGTGGATCCGGGTCCGGTTGAGGAAGCGGCGGGCCGGCAGGTAGAGGGCGACGGCCAGCAGGCCCCCCAGGAAGGGGGCGAAGACCCAGGTGCTCATGATGCGGTAGAGGGTGCCCGTATCCGTGGGGGTCCCGGAGAAAAGGTTCCAGCCCACGATGGCCCCCACGATGGCCTGAGAGGTGGATACGGCCAGTCCCAACCGGACCATCCACAACACGGTGAGGCCGGCGGCGAAGGCAACGGTAAAGGCCCCGGGCAGGGCGTTGACGGCCCCCAACTGCCCGTAGGTCCGGGAGACCCCCCCGCCGCCGCTGACGGCCCCCAGGATGATGAAAACGCCGGCGATAACCGTAGCCGTCCTGTAGCGGATCATCCGGGTGGCCACGGCGGTGCCGAAGATATTGGCCGCATCGTTGGCCCCCAGGCCCCAGCCCATGAAGAGGCCGCTGCTCAAGAAGAAGAAACTGCCGGGCATCGGCTCATCCCCCTTTCCGCACCCGGGTTCACGGGAATATTCTCAGGCTCCCTGAATCTGAAACCCTTTCCGGCGGGATTCTCTCCCTTTCTCACCGGGCTTTGCCCACCCCTCAGATGGAACGTTTGGCGGCATAAATCAGGAGGTTCTTGGCAATTTCCTCGGATTTGTCGGAAAGAAGGGCGATCTTCTCGATAAAATGACGGATATGCATCTTGCAGGAGAGGCGGGTTTCCTCCGAGGAGAAGATCCGGCGCTTGCTGATCTCCTCCAGACGGTCGGCTTCCTTTTCAAAGAAAAACACCTTGTTCACGTAATCCGCCACCATTTGGGTCTCCATGAAAAAGGCCCGCACCCCCCTGACCAGTTCGTCCACGGCATTGATGGAGGCCCCGGTCATATCCAGGAAATCCTCCCTGAGAAAGGGGGGGATTGCCGGGGTCTCGATGGAAAGCTGCAGGAGAACCTGCTTGGTGGTATCCACAATATCGTCCAGGTCGTCCAGAAGCTCGAAAACATCGCCCCGGGATTCGGGGATGAGCATGTGGGCGTACAGGTCGTGTTTGATCTTCTTCAGCAGCTCATCGGCTTCCCGCTCCAGCTGGGAAATCTCCTGGCGCCGCTCCTCCAACCTCCCATGCTTATCCCGGAAATAGTCCCGGATCCCCTCGTTGAAGATGAGACCCGCCTTGGAAATACAGCACAGGTATTCTTCTATTTTTTCCTCGATGTCCCTGGCCCGGCTGCGAAAGAATTTTTTCATGCCAACTACCTCCCTGGTTATCCGCATCTGCCCGTCCCGGGCTCAAACTTCCCGCTTGGGCCTTCGGTTGGAGAAAGCTTCCTCCTTCGGGGTTCAGCCGGGGCCGGTATTAATCCCTATGATGAAGCTCCCCGGCAGTTTCCTGGAAAATGGTCCCTGGCCCGCTGGCCCGGAGGAGTTCCTCCATGACCCCGTGGCGCAAACCCCGGTCGCTCACCAGGAGCAGGGGAGCCGGGTGAAGCCGCAGGACCTCCCGCAGGATGATGGCCCCGGCCAGGATCACCGGGGCCCGGTCCGGGGAAAGGCCCGCAATCCGCCGCCGCTCGGCCAGGGTTTTGCTCCTGAAGAGGGCCACCTGGCCCTCCACCTCTTCAAGGCTCAGGGTTAAGCCGTGGACCCTTTGAGGGTCGTAGACGGCCAGCCCCTGCTTGACGGCAGCCATGCTGGTCACTGTACCCCCTATACCGATAAGCTCTTCTCCCTTAAGGGGCACTCCCCCTGATACCAGGCGGGCTCTGACGGCTTCCCCCGCCGCCCTTTCCTCCCCGGGCCTAACCGGGTCCGAGGCAAGAAACTCCTCCGTTACCGCCAGGATCCCCAGGGGTAGGGACAAAACACCACCCCCTGCTTCCTCTCCCCGGCCGGCGATGAATTCAATGCTGCCCCCGCCGATATCGAAGACCACCCGGTTGCCGGCCCGGGGGAAGCCCCCGCAGACCCCCCGGTAGGCCCACCTGGCCTCCTCCAGGCCCATCAGGACCCGGATGGTGAGGCCGCAGCTTTCCTTTACCAGGGCCAAAAACTCCCGGCTGTTCCGGGCTTCCCGCAGGGCCATGGTTCCCACCGCCGCCACGTCCCGGCAGCCCAGTTCCGCCGCCTCCCGGACAAGGGAGCAAATGATGCGGCAGTTTTCCTCCATGGCCTCCCGGGACAGGGCGCCCCCCGGGCGAAGTCCCCGGCCCAGGCCCCCGATCCGGACCCGGTCCGCCAGGGTCTTGACACCCCCCTCCCGGGTCTTTGCGGCGGCAAACAGCTTGATGGAATTGGAACCCACATCGATAACGGCCTTCCCTTGAGCTCTCTCCCGTCCTCTCAGGGACCCCGCCCCGGCAGCGGGGCCCCTCATGAGCCCAGGGGGGCCGAACCTTCACCGCCCCCTTCCAGGGGGAGGCGGCGGGCCGAAAGGGGGCCGCTCTTCGTGAAAAAACGAGCCTCTTCTCCCCCTGGCAGCCATCCCCTCTCCCACAGGATGTGGGCATCCACCTGGTAAATATCCATGAGCCCATCTCTCCTCCTTCAGCGGCTGCCGGACCGGATTCCTGCCGGCAGCGCTGCTCGATTTCCCGGGTAAAAAAAAAGCAGCGTCCGCTGCTTTATCTTTTGGAAAACTGGGGTGCCCGCCGGGCTTTCTTGAGGCCGTACTTCTTCCTCTCCTTCATGCGGGGGTCCCGGGTCAAAAACCCTGCCTTCTTCAGCGAGGGGCGAAAATCCACGTCGGCCTTGAGGAGGGCCCTGGCGATGCCGTGGCGGATGGCTCCCGCCTGACCGGAAAAACCGCCGCCCGAAACGCTGGCGATGACATCGAACTTATCCAGGGTTTCCGTCAGGACCAGGGGCTGCCTGACGATCACCTTCAAGGTCTCCAGACCAAAATATTCATCCAGGGGCTTGCCGTTGACGATGGTGCTGCCGCCCCCGGGAATCAGACGCACTCTGGCGATGGAATTCTTGCGACGACCTGTGCCGATATAATTGACTTGGGCCACTGATATTCCTCCTTTCCCTTAACTATCCCATTGTTCAGGCATCTGGGCGGCATGGGGGTGCTGGCTGCCCTGGTATACCTTCAACTTTTTGAACATGGCCCTACCCAGCTTGGTCTGGGGCAGCATGCCCTTTACCGCCAGTTCCATGACCTTGCGGGGGTTCTTCTTCAAGAGGTCCCCGTAGGAGATGGCCTTCAGGCCTCCGGGGTACCCGGAGTGACGGTAGTAGAACTTCTGCGAGGCCTTGTTTCCTGTCAAAAGGACCTTTCCCGCGTTGAGGACGATGACGTAATCCCCCGAATCCACATGGGGAGTGAATACCGGTTTATGTTTTCCCCTGAGGAGCCGGGCCACCTCGCTGGCCACCCGCCCCAGGGCTCTGTTCTGGGCATCAACCACATACCACTTCCGTTCCACGTCAGTGGCTTTTGCCATAAAAGTCCGCATCCTTTTCCCTCCTGTTTGTATCTGCCGTGCCCTCCCTTCGATCCGGGGCTCAATCCAACCGAAAAGAGCACACTACATGGTAATTTTATTAAATTTGCCCGGCCATGTCAAGATAAACCGCAGGTTAACCGGGTTTTATCTTTTTTACCCTGCCCCCGGCCCAAAAACCCCTTCATAAAGGACTAACTCCAGGCACAGCCCGTGGGGAGGAGCCGTGGGGCCCGCCCCCTCCCGGCAGCCCGAGGCCAGGATGTCCCGGAGGTCCCCGGGTTTGAGGTTCCCCCCTCCCACCTGCAGCAGGGTGCCTGCCATGATCCGGACCATCTTGTAGAGGAACCCCCCGGAGCGGAAGACCATCTTCACGTAGTGCCCCCGGGAGAAGACAGATGCCTCTTCCAGGCGGCGGCAGGTTTCCCGGGTATCGCTGGTCGCCCCCTGGAAGGCGGAGAAGTCATGTTCGCCCTTCAGCTCCGCCGCCGCCGCCTGCATGGCCTTAAGGTCCAGGGGCCCCGGGTAGTGGTAGGCGTAGCGTCGGGTGAAGACATCGGGAAAGGCGCCGCTGTCCACGGTGTAGCAGTACTCCTTCCGGGAGGGGGAGAAGCGGGCGTGAAACCCCTCCGCCGCCGGTTCCGCCTTCCAGGCTACGATGTCCCGGGGCAGGAGGCCCTTTAAGGCGTGGGGCAGGGACTTCAGGGGGACCCGCCCGTCGGCTTCGAAGGAGATGACCTGGCCCCGGGCGTGAACCCCGCTGTCAGTGCGGCCGGCGCCGCTGATCCGCACTCGACGGCCGTAGATGACCTCCAGGGCCTTCTCCACCTCTTCCTGGATGGTGTTGGCATTGGCCTGCCTCTGGAACCCGCTGTAGCGGGTGCCGTCATAGGCCAGGGTGACCTTGTAATTCATGAGCTGTCCCCCTCCCCCTAGATGCCCGACAGGGCGATGAGGAGCAAAAAGGCCGTCACCGCCGCCAGGGCCCAGTAGTCCAAGGGCGTAACCACCATCTCCTTCATCCGGGTCCGGTGCTCCCCGCCCCGGTAGCAGCGGGCCTCCATGGCCACCGCCAGGTCGTCGGCCCGGCGGAAGGCGCTGATGAAGAGGGGCACCAGGAGAGGGGCCATGCTGCGGGCCCTCTGGAGGAACCCGCCGGACTCGAAATCCGCCCCCCGGGCCATCTGGGCCTTCATGATCTTCTGGCTCTCCTCCATGAGGGTTGGAATGAACCGCAGGGCGATGGTCATCATCATGGCGATTTCATGGGCGGGCAGGCCCACCCTCTTGAAGGGCTTCAACAGGTACTCGATCCCGTCCGTCAGGGCGATGGGGGAGGTGGTGAGGGTTAGAAGGGAGGTGGTCACCACCAGGAACAGGAGCCTCAAACTCATGAAGAGCCCCAGCCTCACCCCCGCCGATTCGACGGTTAGGGGGCCGATTCGCACCAGCACCTCCCCCCCCTTGGTCATGAAAAAGTGGAGGAGGATGGTAAAGGCCACCAGGAAGAGGACGGGCCTGAGCCCCCGGATCACGTAGCCCAGGGGCAGCCGGGCCAGGAGCAGCAGAAAGGAGGTAAAAAGGAAGGCTGCCCCGTAGCCGGCAAAGGTACGGACGAAAAAAATGGCGGTAATATACAAAATCAAGGAAATAATCTTCAGCCTGGGGTCCAGCCGGTGCAGGGGGGAAGTCCCGGGCAGGTACTGGCCGATGGTAATGCTCTTAATGAGGCTCACGGCGCTTACCCCCCACAACCCGCAAAATCTCCGCTTCGGCTCCCTCCACCGTGTAGATGCCCGTGTCCAGGTCAAAGCCCGCTTCCTTCAGGCCCTTCAAGACCCGGTTCACCTCCGGCACCGCCAACCCCGCCTCCCTCAGCAGTTCCTCCCGGGCAAAAACCTCCCCGGGGGTTCCCCGCAGGATGATCCGGCCGTCCTGAAGGACCAGGAGGTCCTTTGCCAGCCAGGCGATATCCTCCATGCTGTGGGAAACGAGGACCACCGTCAAACCGCCCTCCCGGTGGAGCTCCCGGATCTCCTCCAGAATTTCCCGCCGCCCCCGGGGGTCCAGGCCCGCCGTGGGCTCGTCCAGGACCAGGAGCTTCGGGTCCATAACCAGGACCCCCGCCATGGCCACCCGGCGCTTTTCGCCGCCGCTGAGGCTGAAGGGCGAACGGTCCTTAACGGCCCGGTAGTCCAGGTTCACCCGGTTAAGGGCCCTTTTGACCCGTTCCTCCTCCACCCGGGGGGGAAGCTTCAGCCCCTTGATCCCGAAGGCCACATCGTCGTAGACCCGGTCTTCGAAAAGCTGCTCCTCGGGGTACTGAAAGAGGAGCCCCACCTGGCGCCGGACCTCCCGCAGGAGGGTTTTTTCCTCCCAGATGTCCCGGCCCTCGTAGAGGACCCGCCCCCGGGAAGGGGGCAGCAGCCCGTTGAAATGCTGCACCAGGGTGGTTTTTCCGGAACCCGTCTGGCCGATAATCCCCGTAATGCTCCCCTTTTTGATCTGCAGGTCGGTTTCCTGCAGCGCCGTGACCTCAAAGGGGGTCCCCCGCATATACACATGGGTGAGGCCCTGCACTTCTAGGAGCATAGCGAAGTTACCAGCTCCTCGGCATCCAGGATGTCCGGGGCCACCGGAAGGCCCCGGCCCTTGAGGCGCTGGGCCAGCTCCGTGACGGGGGGGACTTCCAGCCCCAGGGACCGCAGCAGGTCTCCCCGGGCAAAGACCTGGCGGGGAGGGCCCTTAAGGACGATCCGTCCCCGGTCCATGACCACCAGGCTGCGGGCCCGGCGGGCCTCTTCCATGAAGTGGGTGATATAGATGACGGTGATGCCCTCCTCCTCGTTGAGGCGGAGAACCGTCTGCAGGACTTCCTCCCGGCCCCGGGGGTCCAACATGGCCGTGGGTTCATCCAGGACCAGGCACCTGGGCCGCATGGCGATGACCCCGGCGATGGCCACCCGCTGTTTCTGCCCTCCCGAAAGGAGGTGGGGGGCATGCCGGCGCATGTCCGCCATGCGGACCAGTTCCAGGGCTTCCGCCACCCGCTCCCGGATTTCCCGGGGGGGGAGCCCCAGATTTTCGGGGCCGAAGGCCACATCCTCTTCCACGGTGGTGGCCACAATCTGGTTGTCCGGGTTTTGAAAAACCATACCCACCCGCTGGCGGATCTCGTAGAGGTACTTTCGTTCCCGGGTGGACATGCCATCCACCAGGACTTCCCCGGCGGTGGGGGTCAGAAGGGCATTGAAATGCTTGGCCAGGGTGGATTTCCCCGAACCGTTGTGGCCGATGACGGCCGTATACTCCCCCCGGTCTATGGTAAGGTTGATGCCGTTAAGGGCCTTTGCCCCTTCCTCTCCCGCCTTCTCATAGGTAAAGAAAAGATCCTGCACCGAAATCATGTCCCCTGCCCCCCCCAAAAAAACCTCCTGCGTGAAAAAGGACAGAAACCCTGCTTCTGCCCTTTTGGTCCTTATTCAACCATCTCCAGGATGACAACGGGGGCGCCGTCGCCCCGACGGGGGCCTTTTTTGATGATCCGGGTGTAGCCCCCCTGGCGGTCATCATATTTGATGGCCAGGTTGTCGAAGAGGTCCTTGACCACATCTTCATCCAAGAGATAAGCCAGGGCCTGACGCCTGGCATGCAGGTCCCCCCGCTTGGCCAGGGTAATCATCCGTTCCGCAATGATGCGGGCTTCCTTGGCCTTGGTTTCTGTTGTTTCAATCCGTTTGGACCGTAAAAGCGAAGTTACCATGTTGCGCAATAAGGCTTTGCGGGCTTCGCTCCTGCGTCCCAGTTTCGAGTCGGCCAACCCTGCTCCCTCCTTTTCTATTCATGGCTTTCCTTGAGGGAAAAGTTCAACTCCGCCAGCTTCTGCTGGACTTCCTCCAAGGATTTCTTCCCCAGGTTGCGGACCTTCATCATGTCATCTTCCGTCTTGTTGATGAGTTCCCCCACCGTGTTGATGCCGGCCCGCTTGAGGCAGTTGTAGGAGCGGACGGACAGGTCCAGTTCCTCGATGGTCATGTCCAGAATCCTCTCCCGCTCGTCTTCATCTTTTTCCGTGGTGATCTCCACCTCATCGACCTTTTCCGTCAGGTTCACGAAGAGGCTCAGGTGCTTGTTCAAAATTTTGGCGCCCAGGCTGATGGCCTCATCGGGCTTGATGCTGCCGTCCGTCCAAACTTCCAGGGTCAGCTTGTCGTAGTCGGTAATCTGGCCCACCCGGGTGTCTTCCACCCTGTAGTTGACCCTGCGGATGGGGGTGAAGATGGAGTCTACGGGAATGACGCCCAGGGGTTGGTTCGCCTGCTTGTTCCGCTCCGCCGGCACATACCCCCGGCCTACGGAAGCCGTCATCTCCATGTACAGCTTGGCCCCCTTTTCCATGGTGGCGATATAGAGGTCCGGGTTTAGGACTTCCACATCCGCGGGCACCTTGATGTCCCGGGCGTAGATGGCGCCGTCCCCCTCCCTCTCGATGATGAGGGTCTGGGGTTCGTCGCTGTAGATCTTCATGGATAGTTCTTTCAGGTGCAAAATCATCTCTATGGTATCTTCCACCACTCCGGGTATGGTTGAGAATTCATGCAGAATACCGTCAATCTTTATGGCTGTAATGGCCGTACCAGGAAGGGAGGAAAGGAGTATCCGCCTGAGAGAATTGCCCAGGGTAATGCCGTACCCCCGTTCCAGGGGTTCGATCACAAAACTTCCGTACGTGTTCTCCTCATTGCCCTTTACTCTCTCAATCCTCGGCTTTTCAATTTCTATCATAATTGATTATAAGCCCTCCTTTGCCCAAATGGGTTTTCGCCGGATCCTCTGGCAGCGGCTTAACGGGAGTAAAGCTCCACGATCAGGTGTTCCTGGACGGGGATATCGATTTCATCCCGGCTGGGAACCCGGAGGACTTTGCCCACCAGGTTTTCCCTGTCCACTTCCAACCATTCCAGCGTCCCCTGGCCTTCCATAATTTCTACCACTTCCTTGATGCGGGCATTCTTCCTGCCCTTGTCTCCCACGCTGACCACATCCCCGGGCTTTACCTGGTAGGAGGGGATGTCCACCCTGCGTCCGTTGACGTTGATGTGGCCGTGGCGCACCATGTGGCGGCCTTCAGCCCGGGACAGGGCAAAGCCCAGCCTGAAAACCACATTGTCCAGGCGGCTTTCCAGGATCCGCAACAGGTTCTCCCCGGTGATCCCCCTGCGCCGGTCGGCTTCCTTAAAGTATTTCCGGAACTGGCCTTCCAGGACCCCGTAGATGCGGCGGGCCTTCTGCTTTTCCCTGAGCTGGGTACCGTATTCCGAGACCTTTGTCCGCCGCTGGCCGTGCTGGCCGGGGGCATAGGCCCGGCGGCTCACGGCACATTTATCCGTGTAGCACCTTTCGCCTTTTAAATACAATTTCGTTCCTTCCCGTCGGCAGAGCCTGCAAACCGAATCTTTGTAACGAGCCATCCTTTATCCTTGCACCTCCTGCTTCACTTCTTATACCCGGCGCCGTTTTGGTGGGCGGCAGCCATTATGGGGAATGGGTGTAACATCCTTGATCATGTTCACTTCCAGGCCGGCGGCCTGCAGGGACCTGATGGCGGCTTCCCGGCCGGCCCCCGGGCCCTTCACATACACTTCCACTTCCCGCATCCCGTGCTCCATGGCCGCCTTGGCGGCGCTGTCGGCCGCCAGCTGGGCGGCAAAGGGCGTGGACTTGCGGGATCCCTTGAAGCCCACATTCCCGGCGCTGGACCAGGCTATGCTGTTCCCCTTGAGGTCGGAAATGCTGACGATGGTATTGTTAAAGGTAGACTTGATATGGGCAATGCCATGCTCAATATTCTTGCGGTCCCTCCGTTTGGTACGGGCGGTTTTTCTTCGAGCCAACGCAGTTCCCCCCTTCTATTTTTTCCTTCTGATGCCCACGGTCCGTTTGGGTCCCTTGCGGGTGCGGGCGTTGTTTTTCGTGGTCTGGCCCCGCACGGGCATGCCCCGTCGGTGCCGGATTCCCCGGTAGCAGCCGATCTCCATGAGCCTTTTGATATTCATGGTGATTTCCCGGCGCAGGTCTCCCTCCACCTTGACCCCTCTATCGATATATTCCCTGAGGCGGGCCACTTCATCTTCCGTCAAATCCCTGACCCGGGTGTCGGAGTTGACCTTGGTGGAATTCAGGATCTTTCTGGACGTGGAGCGTCCGATGCCGTAGATATAAGTCAGAGCGATTTCCACTCGCTTCTCCCGGGGCAGGTCGATACCTGCAATACGAGCCATTTCTACACCTCCTGTATGGCAAAAAGTTGACAATGCAATTAGGTTTCCCTACCAGATGGTAAAATATACTTCCTAGCCCTGCTTTTGCTTGTGCTTGGGGTTCTCACAGATCACCATAACCCGGCCCTTGCGGCGAATGATCTTGCACTTCTCGCAGATGGGCTTCACTGAAGGCCTGACCTTCATTCCAATACCCCCCTATGGCTTATTTGAAACGGTAAGTTATCCGGCCCCGCTGCAAATCGTAAGGGGACAACTCAACCAAGACCCTGTCTCCCGGCAGGATGCGGATGAAGTTCATGCGGATCTTCCCGGAAACATGGGCCAGTATTTTATGGCCATTCTTTAATTCCACGCGGAACATGGCATTTGGCAGGGGTTCGACAACCTTTCCCTCCACCTCAATGGCGTCCTTTTTTTTGGACATCCAGATATCTTCCCTCCCTTTGCCCGGCTCGGCTGCCTGCGTTCAGCTGTCCGGGTATTTGGGCCCTTACAGGACCGTTAAAACTTCCGGGCACCCTTTAACGATGGCCACGGTGTGTTCAAAGTGGGCCGAGAGCCGGCCGTCCTGGGTAACCACCGTCCATTCGTCAGCCAGGGTGTCCACCTGCCAGGTGCCGGCATTGACCATGGGTTCGATGGCCAGGGTCATGCCGGAGGAGAGTTTTGGCCCCCGGCCCGGCGGCCCGAAGTTGGGGACCTGGGGTTCCTCGTGCATCTCGGAGCCGATGCCGTGGCCCACGTAGTTCCGGACCACGGAAAACCCCCGGCTTTCGGCATAGGTCTGGACGGCATTGGATATATCGCTCAAAAAATTTCCTTCCCTGGTCTGCTGGATCCCCGCTTCCAGGGCCCGCCGGGTGACCCGGATGAGGCACTCTGCCTCCTCCTCTATTTGGCCCACGGGAAAGGTGGCGGCCGCATCCCCGAAGTAACCCTGGTACTGGACACCCACATCAATGCTGATGATATCGCCCTCTTTCAGGCGGCGAAGGCCCGGGATCCCGTGGACCACCTCCTCATTGACGGAGGCGCAGATGCTGGCGGGAAAACCCCGGTAGCCCTTGAAGGCGGGAATTCCCCCCTCTCTCCGGATGTGCTTCTCCGCCAGGCGGTCCAGTTCCAGGGTGGCCAGCCCCGGGCGGATGGCCCCCTTCATGATGTCCAGGGCTTCGGCCACGATCCTGCCGGCCCGGCGCATCAATTCCAACTCTCGGGAAGACTTGTGGGTTATCATCCGTCGCCCCCCGCTATTTCATGAACCCCTGGTAGTTCCGCATCAGCATGTGGGTTTCGATCTGCTTCATGGTCTCCAGGGCCACCCCCACGATGATGATGAGGCCCGTCCCGGAGAACATCATGTTGACCCGGGTGGCATTCTGAAAGAGGATGGGCATTACGGCGATGGAAGCTAAGGCCAGGGCGCCGGCAAAGGTCAGGCGGGAAGAAACCCGGGCCAGGTACTCAGCCGTGGGCCGCCCGGGCCGCAGCCCCGGGATGAACCCGCCGTACTTCTTCATGTCCCCCGATACCTTCATGGGGTCGAACTGAATGGCCGTGTAGAAAAAAGTGAAAAAGAAAATCAGCATAAAGTACAAAACGGTGTTCAAGGGCCTGCCGAAGGTCAGGGCATCCCCGATGCGGTTGACGATGGGCTGGTCGATGAACTGGGCGAGGGTGGCCGGCAGGGTCAGGATGGCGGAGGCAAAAATGACGGGAATCACGCCGGCCTGGTTCACCTTCAGGGGTATGTGGGTGGACTGCCCGCCGTACATGCGGCGGCCCACGATCCGCTTGGCATACTGGACGGGGATGCGCCGCTGCCCCTCTTCCAGCCCCACGATCCCCACCAGGAGGCCGACGAGGATAAGGACAACAACGACGGCCAGGATGATGCTGGCCTCACCCACCCGCACCGTCTCGATGAGGACGGCCGCTGCCGAGGGAAACCCGGCGATGATGCCGGCAAAGATGATGAGGGATATGCCGTTGCCGATCCCCCGATCCGTGATCATTTCCCCCAGCCACATGAGGAAGGCGGTCCCCGCCGTCAGGGATATGATGATGGTGAAGTTGGCAAAGCCCCCCCGGTTGATGACGGCCTGCTGGATAAAGGGGGTAAAGGTCATGCCCGTGGCCTGGATCAGGGCCAGGAGCACTGTCCCGTAGCGGGTGAACTGGGCAATTTTCTTCCGCCCCTCTTCCCCTTCCTTGGCCAGTTGCTCCAGTTTGGGGATGACGATGGTCAACAGGTTCATGATGATGGAAGCGTTGATATAGGGGAAAATGCCCATGGCGAAGATGGAAAACCGGCTCAAGGCGTCCCCCGTGATCACGTTCATAAGGCCAAAAAGGTTGTCCCCCTGAAAGAGTTCCTGCAGCCTGGAGGGGTCCACCCCCGGGATGGGAATGAAGGAGCCCAGGCGGAAAACAAAGAGCATGGAAAGGGTAAAGAGAATCTTTTGCCGCAAGTCCTTGATTTTCCACGCTGTCCGTAGGGTTTCCAGCACTTATATCACCTCTGCCTTGCCGCCTGCGGCCTCGATCTTTTCTGCAGCCGCTTTACTGAATTTATGGGCCCTGACCGTCAGGTTCCGTTCCAGTTCCCCCCGGCCCAGGACCTTCAGGCCGGCCTGCAGTTTTTTCACACAGCCCGCCTCAAGCAGCATTTCGGGGGTCACCACCGTGTCGTTCTCGAAGCGGTTCAAGACTTCCACATTCACTTCGGAAAATTCCCGGCGGGCCAGGTTGGTAAAGCCGCGTTTGGGCAGGCGCTGCTGCAGGGGCATCTGTCCCCCCTCGAATCCGGGCCGCACGCCGCCGCCGGAGCGGGATTTTTGGCCTTTTTGCCCCCGGCCGGCGGTTTTCCCCAGGCCGGAACCGATCCCCCTGCCTTTGCGTTTTCTTCCGGTTGTACCCGTATCGGGTTTCAGTTCATGGAGCCGCATTCGTACACCTCCTTTTTAGTCGCCGCCTAGGAACCCGCTTCCTCAACCCGAAGCAGATGGGAAACCTTGGCGATCATTCCCCGGATGGCCGGCGAATCGGGCTTTGACACCGTCTGGTACATTTTGGTGAACCCCAGGGCCTTGACGGTATCCTTCTGCCGCTGGCTTCTGCCGATGGGGCTGTGTATAAGGGTGATTTTTATCTCCTTGCTCATGTTCTTTCCTCCTAACCCTGCAATTCTTCCACCGGGGTTGGTGGACTCCCCGGAGATAATATTTTTACGGATGGCTTGGGACCTCGAAGCGCCTTTGATGGAGAGCATATCGAAGGACAATTTGAAGCAGTTTTGTTTGCGTTTGATAGTGCTCAGATTGCCGAACCAGAACGGTGGAAGCTGGAAGAAGTGGCCGCTTACATGCGACGGAACCCTTCAGTGAATGTGATCGTCGAAGGGCACACGGATGAACGCGGCAGTCGAGCCTACAACTTGTCTCTCGGCGAGCGGCGTGCGTTGGCTGCCCGCGCTTATTTGATCGGATTGGGTATTGATGGATCTCGTCTCCAGACGCGCAGTTTTGGTGCTGAGCGACCGGTGGCTTTCGGCCACAACGAAGAGGCGTGGAGACAAAACCGCCGGTCTGAATTTATTGTCACACGATAGAGGCAGGCGTGATACTGGCTTTCTTCGGCACGCCCGGTGGTGGCGAGTTATTGCTCGTCCTGCTGGCCGTGCTGTTGCTTTTTGGGGCCAAGAATTTGCCTCGGATGGCGCGCACGCTGGGGCGAACCCTAGAAGAATTCCGGCGTGCCGCTCGAGAAGTGACGGATGAAATCGTTCATGCCGATGAGGATGATGATCTGAAACAGCCTCACTCTGTGGTTTCTCCAAAGCAGCTTCAGAAAAAGGGTGCGTCGACATCTGAGAAGCCGCATCCGCAATCAGGTCAGAAGACAGCTGCGATGGGTGCCGTGAATCTAGATCCGTCTTCACCGAGGGACTCTTTATGAGCTCATCCGCTGAGGTCGGCTCCCAGCTAGCGGATGATGATGAGGAAGAAGTCACCAAGCCGTTTTTAGAGCACTTGGAGGATTTGCGGCAGATGTTGATCCGCTGCGCGCTTGCTCTTGCCGTAGGAACGGCCATTACGTTGCCGTTTGTTCCGTTGATTTTTGCTTTCCTCAAGGCTCCGTTGGATCGCGTGGTTAAACATCCCGACTTGTTTCTGCAATCGATCGAAGTGACTGGCGCTTTTTCTGTCACCATGCGGGTTGGGCTTTGGAGTGGCTTGCTGTTGAGTGCACCCTTTTTGCTGTTCTTCATTGGACAATTTATTTTCCCGGGGCTCACGAACAAGGAAAAGGCCGTCATCCGTCAGACGGGTGGTTTCTCCATTGTGCTATTTATCGTGGGAGTATGGTTGGGATACACCTTCACGCTGCCGGTCGGACTTCGGATGATGTTTGGAATGCACGACTGGTTGGGCATCCAACCTGTGCCACAAGTGACTAGTTATGTTGCTTTTGTGGTGCATTTGTTGCTGGCGTTTGGGATCGCTTTTCAAATGCCTGTCATCCTTGTGGTGCTGGGGCGATTGGGATTAATCTCATCGCAGCAACTCCGTCAACGGCGACGTTTGGTCATCGTTATCTTGCTGATTGTGGCCATGGTGCTGACACCTCCGGATCCGATCACACAAGTGATCATGGCCGGTCCGTTGGTGGTGTTGTATGAGTTTTGTATCTGGGTGGTGCAGATCTCGGAGCGTCGTCAAAAACACAATTTGCGTCATTGAGGTGTCCCCTAATGATGAACTCGACACTGGATGAGGCTCAAGCAGATCCTGTTCCCCATCGATTGGGAACATTCGCTGGTGTATTTACTCCCTCGGTTCTGACGATATTGGGAGTTATACTATTTCTACGCGCAGGCTACGTGGTCGCGCAGGCGGGAGTTTCGGGTGCCTTGATCATTCTGATCATTGCAGAGATCATCGTTATCCTGACAGCTTTGTCTATCGCTGCCATCTCCACGAATACGAAAGTTCACGGCGGGGGCGCGTATTTTTTGATTTCGCGGGTGCTTGGGCCTGAGTTTGGCGGAGCCATTGGCATTACCCTGTTTGTGGCTCAGACGCTTTCCGTTCCATTTTACATTTTGGGATTTGCGGAGGCCATGGCGCAGAGCGTCCCTTGGTTTCATGATCATCTTCGTTGGGTTTGTTTGGGTACCGCGCTTGTTCTTTTTATCATCAATTACATCGGCATCCGTTGGGCTGTGAAGGTGCAATTTCTGATTCTTTCTGTACTCAGTCTGGCCCTCTTGACTTTCCTGTCCGGACTAGCGATGTCCTTTCGTGCAGATCTGTTTGCAAGCAATTGGAAACCCAATTATACGGAGGGCGTGGGTTTGTGGACTGTCTTTGCCATTTATTTCCCGGCGGTTACCGGGATCATGGCTGGGATCAATATGTCGGGCGATCTCAAGAATCCAGGGCGCTCGCTGGTCCAGGGAACGCTGGCGGCAATTGGCGTTGGATTCGTCGTGTATGGCTTGCAGATCGTTTTGCTGGGCGGGGCGAGCGAGCGGGAATTCATGCGGGTGTCGCCCTATGGCGTGTTGTTAGCCAATGCCGCGCTGGGGGCCGCCTCGCTAGTGGTGGCGGGCATGTTCGCCGCAACCATCTCTAGTGCGTTGGCATCTTTCCTGGCGGCTCCGCGCGTCCTCCAGGCCATCGCTCGCGACCGCCTCTTGCGACCATTGAATCTGTTTGCTGCGGGGACCCAAACAGGTGATGAACCCCGCCGGGCGCTGATTTTGACCTTCATCGTCACGGTCGGAGTTTTATGGATGGCAACAGCAGACGATGCCGGCGCTGCCTTCAATCAGGTGGCGATGTTGGTCACGATGTTCTTTCTGTGCACCTATTTGATTATTAATGTGGCGGCTTTCGTCGAGGCATTTGGAGCCAACCCCTCGTTTCGACCACGGTTCCGATGTTTTCATTGGAGCACAGCTTTGCTGGGAGCGATTGCCTGTTTGGCTGTGATGGCGCTTATTGATCCCTTGCAGGCAAGCGTCGCGGTGATTTTGCTGGGAGCAGCCTATGTATTTATGAGCCGACGGTCGCATGCCGTGACGTTCGGTGATGCCCGTCGCGGGTTCATCTACACACAATT
>PWVN01000091.1 GCA_003561835.1 Syntrophomonadaceae bacterium | reverse complement strand
GCGGGGGGGTGGCTATGATAGCGCGATGGTGGAGCGCCTGCTCCAAGCGGATGTTGCACTAAATGCCCAAGGGCTGGTGGCGTGGTTGGAGCGTCTGGCTAGGCGTGGTGTGGAGGGGTGATGCGAAGGTATCCAGGGGCGTAATAGCCGTTGTGCAGCTTTGGTGCGGCTTGCAAACTCACCGCACCCTAGACCGGTTCAATAGAGCGGATCACCCAGGCGCAGGTCGAGCTGTTGGATTTGGGGGATTCCGGCGCTCTCTTGGTCGTAGAGAATCTGTAACGGTTCACCACCGAGTGCCGGGTTGCTGGCGGCGGTTGCACCCTCGCTGCCGGGGTTGCTGAGGCGCTGCAACTGGTCGAGGTAGAGGTCGTAGAGGAAGATGTCGGTAACGCCGTTGGGTTCTTCTCCGGCGATCAGGTCGCTCGCTTCGGAGCGGAAGAGGACGAAGCGCCCCAGACCGTCGATGCGGGGTTGGCTGCTGGCCCCGTCTGCCGCGATTCCGGCGGGGTTTGCGCTCAGGAGGCTGAGGCTGGCGTGGTCGGTGTGGTAGAGGTAGATGTCGCTGTGCTAGACCAGTTCCATCCCCAAGCCCAGAGGGTTCCATCTAACAGCGATGATCCGAGAGAGTTTATTCGCAACCGTGCCAAGACAAGCGTCGCACACCTTCTACAAAAGCGCAAAAACTAGGTGAGCGGTTACGCTCAAGATCCAGGTAGGAACTAATCCGCTTGGCCCCATCGACCTTTTGGTAAGTAGGAATCTGTTTGCGTAACTCGCCCACTGGCGAGCCGATACGATCCGGTTCGCGGTAGGTTTTTTTAGCCTGCAACCCCTTCAGTTTAGGCCGGTCAAATGCCATTCCAACCGCCTCCCAATCACCAATAAACCAAGCCTCCAGCTCGCGGCAGGCGATACGCACTAAGGCATCTTCGCGGCCCGCAGCGCGGCACTGTTCGAGCAACTTGCGCTTAATCTCACGGCAGTCGCCGCTGTCCTGATCCCGCATTACCACAAAACGGCTATTGGGCAACTGCCAGGCCCGCATCTGCCGGGCCATCCGCTTCTCCAGATCTTGTTTGCCTTCATAGACCAAAAAACGCACTTCAACCTCTTTCGGGATAATCTTCGGCAAAAGCCCCTTCAGCGCCTCACGCGCAGACGGCTCCTCAAGGAGAAAAACCAGGGTCACCCCGCTCATGGGTCGATGCCGGGAAAGAGGCCCTGTTTCCACAGATAGCCGAGTTGATCCCCCTCGGCGACGAAGGCGGCGATCTGTGGATCCTCTTTAGCGCGGTGTACTTGGGTATAGCCATTAACCTTGGCCAGCATAAAGACCTCATGCAACTCGGTAGCGTTAAGGAAGTCGGGCGAGTGGGTGGAGACGAAGACCTGTCCGCCACGCATCGCATAGGCCCGAAACTCCTCGGCCAACTCCCACAGCAAGGAGGGATAGAGCGGATTCTCCGGCTCCTCCACACAGAGCAGCGAGTGCGGTTTGGGGTCGTGGAGCAGCACCAGATAGGCCAGCATCTTAATGGTACCGTCAGAGACGTAGCGGGCGAGGAAGGGATCGGTAAAGGCACCATCCTGAAACTTGAGTAAAACTCTCCCCTCCTCCGTTGTTTTGGACTCAATCCGAGTGATACCGGGAACGCGCCGGGCGAGGCGAGAGAGAATCTCATCAAAAATTGGGCGATGGTGGTTATAGAGATATTCGACCACCAAGGAGAGATTTTCTCCTTCTCGGGAGAGGTGTTCGGCATAACCCGCCTCCTGCTCGGGACGGGCGCGGCTGATGTGAAAATCGGAGAGGTGCCAGTTTTCGATCAGATCACCAAGGGCGACAACCGCCGGAAACTTCGTAAACTGCGCCAGCCCCTTGATGGCTAAAATATCGGGTTGCTTGAGTACCTGCTGCTCCCGCTTCAGATCCCTCTCATCGTTCACCGACTCCAGCTCATTGGTAACGGCCTCTCCTTCTCCACGCTTGAAGTCGAGAAAGTGCCAGGGCTTGCCGCTCCTGCCGCGACGATACTTGAGGATCTCACGCACCACCAGCGGGCGCTGCTCCTCCTCGCCAATATGCAGCTCGTAGGTAATGAGGTTGCTGGAACCTCCACCCTTTACTGTGGTACGAAACTTTAGCTCAATCTCAATCGGCCCCTCGCTGTTGCGACTGCGCACCTCAAGCAAGCCGCGACTGCCACCCAAGCGCCCCAAGGCGGCCGTTACGTTGGTGGTCATCGCATCACGCAGAAACCCGAAAAGTGAGAGGAGGGTACTCTTGCCGCTGCCATTGGCACCGACCAATACACAAAAACGGGGGATGTCACGCAGGGTAACATCCTGGAAGGTTCGGAAGTTTTTTAGGCGAATGTATTCGATTTGCATCGGTTTATGCGGCTTTTATCGTCAAGCAGAGAGATGGAGGATCTGCAGCGTGTCGCTTACGATGCCTCCGATTTCCACGGTTCATCTTCCGGGCCGATACACCCGTTGTCGCCCCTCAAAAATTATCCGTAGAAGTAAACAACCCCACACGCAAATCCTTGGCGGTGTAGATCTCCCGCCCATCGACCTCCATCGAGCCATCGGCGACACCAAGGATCAATTTACGGCTAATCACCCGCTTGATACTAAGGCGGTAAGTGACCAATTTGGCCTTGGGCAGTACCTGGCCGGTAAACTTCACCTCCCCGACTCCGAGGGCGCGGCCATGGCCGGGATTACCGATCCAGGCGAGGTAAAAACCGACCGCCTGCCACATCGCATCCAGCCCGAGACAGCCCGGCATCACCGGGTCGCCGGGAAAGTGGCAGTCAAAAAACCATAAGTCGGGTTTGATGTCGAGTTCAGCCACAAGCTCCCCCTTATCATAG
>PWVN01000135.1 GCA_003561835.1 Syntrophomonadaceae bacterium | reverse complement strand
TGAGTCCTTCGTCCACCCGACGGCGGGGGAGGTGACCCGCCGTTACCGGGACGTGATCCACGGGCGGGTCATGGAGGCCCTGAAACCTTATGGCATTCGGAACCGGGGCAAGAAGACGGCCAACTTCTACGTCTTGAGGGAGACGAAGGGCCCGGCCATCCTGCTGGAGAGCCTCTTCCTGGACAACCCCCGGGAGAGGGAACTCCTGGTCTCGGGGAGCTTCCGGACGGATCTGGCGGAGGCCATCGTCTCCGGGGTGCAGGAGGTCCTGGGGCCGCCCCTGGTCAGCAGGCCCCGGGAACTTCACACGGTGCAGGTGGGGGCCTTCTGGAACCGGTCCGGGGCCGAGGCCTACCTGGCCCGGGCCCGGGAGCAGGGCTTCAAGGACGCCTTCATCGTGACCCGGACGGTGCCCGGCGCCTACTTCCCCCTGGAATAGGGTGCTGCCGGGGCTGAGCCGCCGGAGGCAGGGATCATAGGGAACCTCTCCGGGAAGGTAACACGGGGCCTTGACCCCGTGTTACCCTGTTAGAGAAAAAAACTATGGCAAAAAAAAGTCTATTGATGTTGCCCCACATTCGGGGTAAAATAGGGGGAAGAAGGGTAAGAGCCCGGTAAAAAGGAGGATTTGGATGCCGACCTATGTCTATAAATGCAACCAGTGCGGCCAGGAGTTTGAAAAGGTTACCCGGATTGCCGACAAGGATAAGGTGAACTGTGTGAAATGCGAGGGTCCCGTGACCCGGATGCTCACCTCTTTCAATGTGGTGGGAGGGGGAAAGAAACCCGCGGCAGCGGCGGGGCCGGGATGTTTCGGTGCTGCCCCCGGCGCCTGCCCCCACCAGGGGGGCGGCGGCTGAGGAATGCCCCAGTAAGCCTGAGTTCAGGCTTAAATTTTTAAGAGAACGCCCCGGGCGTTCTTTTTTGTAGGGGAAGGGATGAGGGCGGCGGCACAGGGGGTTCATGGGGGCTTTGGCTGCAGGAGGCCCGGTTTTTCCAAAGAAGTTGGGGCCAAAAAGAGGATAATGGCGGGAAGAAGAGAAATCCTTATTAAATGAACAAAATTCGTCGGAGGGCCTGTGATGAACATCGAACTGGCAGACATCCACTGTCACATCCTACCGGGAATGGATGACGGCCCGGCAGGGATGGGGGAAACGGTAGAGATGGCCCGGGTCTATCTGTCCCTGGGGTATTCCCATGTGATCGCCACCCCCCACGTGGAGAACATCTTCCACGGCCGGGAGGATATCCATGCCCTGACGGACCGGGTCCAGGACCTGCTCCTGGACATGGGTCTGCCCCTGACGGTGCTGCCGGGGGCGGAGGTGCTGATGAACCCGGACCTGCCCCGCCTCTTCCAGGAGAAGGCCCTGCCCACCTTGAACCGCACCCGCTATGTCCTGATCGAGTTTCCCATCTTTGACCCCTTCCCCGACTATGCCGAAGGGGTTTTCTTTCAGTTGGTGACCCAGGGCCTCATCCCCATCATCGCCCATCCGGAGCGGAACCGCTGCTTCCAGCAGCAGGGGGAGCTCCTCCTTCGCCTCATCAACCACGGCGCCCTGCTCCAGGTGGACCAGGGGAGTTTGGTGGGGACCTACGGGGAGGAAGCCCAGGAGACGGCCCGGAGGCTGCTGCGCACCTCGGTGGTGTCCTTCGTGGCCTCCAACATGCACCGGGCCCCCTTCAAACGGTCCTACTACCGGACCCAGCGGGAGGGGATGCTGACGGCCTGGAACCAGGTACGCCGCCTGGCGGGGCGCAAGGGCCTGGACGAGATCTATTTCACCAACCCCGATGCCCTCATCAAGAACATCCCCATGGCCGTCATGCTGGAGCCGCAAAATGAGTCCTTTCTAAAAAAGTTTCGGAGCCTGCTCCCCTGAGGAGGGCCCGGGTTTTGGATTGATCTAAGGGCCTTGGGTGAACCCGCCGCCTGTGAGAAAGGGGTTTTTCTATGATACGGGACAAAATCGTTTTGATCTCCCCCTATCCCGAGCTCTCCAACCTGGCCCGGAAGCTGGCCAGGGAACAGGGCCGGGATGTGGAAATCCATACCGCCGTCCTGGACAAAGGGGTGGCCCTGGCGAGAAGGATGGAGGCGGAGAATGCCGCCGTCATCATCAGCCGTGGGGCCACGGGGGCCCTGATCCGGGCCGCCGTCACTCTGCCCCTGGTCCAGATCGAGATCACTTCCTTCGATATCCTGGAGGCCCTGTACAAGGCCAAGCAGATCAGCAGCAAGGTGGCCTTCTTCGACTACTGGTTCCGCCGCATCAACTATGATTTTGAGAAGATCAAGGCCATCATCGGCCTTCCCCAGCTGATGCTCTATTACTACCAGTCGGAGGAGGAACTGGCCAGCCAGATCGAACAGGCGGCGGAGGGGGGCTGCCAGGGGGTGGGGGCCTCGGGGGTCTGCATCATTAACCAGGCCCGGGAGAAGGGGATGCAGGGGGTCATGATTGACTCCAGCCGGGAGGCCATGCAGGAGGCCCTGATCCGGGCGGAGGAAGTCAAGGCCATCCGCAAGAAGGACCGGCAGCTGACGGAACGGTTGAAGACCATCATCGACCATTCCTACGGGGGGATCATCGCCGTGGACGATGACGGGCAGATCAGCCACTTCAACCCCAGGGCGGAAGAGGCCCTGCGGATCTCCCGGGATTCCCTGCTGGGAAGGTCCATCAAGGATTTGAAGGAGGAGCGGGACCTGCAAAGGCTCCTGGCCGAGGACCAGCCCTTGAAGGGGGACCTGGTGCAGATCAAGGACCGGAAGTACATTGTCAGCCGGGTTCCTTTAAATCTGGAGGCGGAAAACTTCGGCACCGTGGTCACCTTCCAGGAGGTCAGCAAGATTCAGAACCTGGAAGCCCGGATCCGGCAGAAACTCTACG
>PWVN01000061.1 GCA_003561835.1 Syntrophomonadaceae bacterium | reverse complement strand
CAAGGCGTTCGAGATTCGCATCCACAAAGTTGGGGTGGGCGATAATCAGATAGTCGGCAGTACCGCTGCTGATATCGGCGACGCTAGGTGCGGGAAGGATACGCGGGCGCTTGGCTGCGCCTTCGGTAACGACATGATAGACCGCCTCGCTATTGCCACCGGCGAAGCGCACGCGATAGGTATCGCTCTCATCGCTACCCGCTTCGAGCTGGGTGAGGCGCTGGAGGGTTCCCCCCTGCTGGCGGTAGACCACCACCTCGGGACGCTCTAGTCCCCGTACCTCAAGCAGTTCGCCGCGTGAGCGCATCTTGAGACCTTTGCCGTCGCGAGAGAGCGGGAGGCGCGGATAGGTGACGGCGTAGTGGTCGAGGTTAACACTGTCAACATCAAAACCGGTATCGAGTGGCAGGTGCAGGGTCAGGCGGTTCTCCCCTTCGAGGACTGCTTCGGCAACCGGGGCGCGAATGGTCCGTTCGCTAATGCCGCGAAAGCGTTCACTGGCAATCGGCCGGTCGTTAAAAAGCACCTGAACATGATGGTCATCACGCCCCGCCTGCCAGTCGATGCCGCCCCAGACTCCAACGGTCACCTCGACCGGGGCGACCTCCCCGGCGTAGTCGTCAAGGGTGATGCTGTAGTTACGCGTTGCCGGGCTGCGATTAGCGACAATTCCCTCCATGTACCAAGGATCTCCGCTTGGGGAGGAGTAGCTATAGAGCCAATCGACCTCAACCCTCTCCGTTTCCATGTAGTGTCCCTGCGGCACCCCGCGCCGGGGTAATGGGGTGCGATCCTCTTCAATCCGCTTGGCCTGTCCCCGATTGAGATCGAGGGTGTAGACGTTGGTTTTGGTGTAGAGGCTCTGCTGCGGTTCGCCGACAAACTCAATATACCAACCGGGGCCGAAGCGACCGGGGCGGGCCTCTTCGGTGCGTCCGATGGTGATCGGAACCGACTGGCCGCGATTGCTCAACTGAATGACCTGCGGGTTAAAGCGGTCGAGATTCAGCCCCTCATCGCGCAGCTCTTCGTAGGTGACGCGATAGACCCCGGCACTCTCGACCTGAAGCTGAAGCAGCCCCAAGTCGCTAGCGGGAAGGTCGGCGGCGTGGGCGCTGCCGATGAAGAAGCTAAACAGCCCGGCAACGAGGCGACTGCCCCAGCCGGGAGTGGTGTTGTGGTTCATGCCCCAGTCTCCTTGTGTTTCCAGTTCTCTACGCCGCTCTTCGAGCCGCTCCTGCATTTTACCGCGCCGCCGTTCGATCTGAATCTCCTGGTGCTGACGGTGTTCGCGCTGAATCCCCTGCCAGTCGATGCGATCCGGGGCGCTCGCCCGCTCGCCGAAGCTCTCGCCGAGACCGAAGGGGCCGTGCCAGGTCTCGAACATGGTGATGTCGATGTCGGTGAGGTAGAAGTGGGTGGCACTGATCCCATGCAGTTCGAGCTGGTAGCGGCGGGTTTCGTCGGAGTCGCCCGGCTCGCCAAGGATTAGATCGGTTAGGCGCTCCCAGTTCCCCATCGCGTTGTAGCCGTAGAGGTAGAAGCCGAGGTGGCCCACTTCGGTGGCGGTCTCCCACGCAAAACGCACGCCGCCGCCTATCGCCGTGGCCTGGAAGAAGCTCAGGGTGATGGGGGTGGTGACCACGCCGCCGTTCCAGTAGCCGAAGTGGATATTGGAGGGGGCGGTATTGGAGGCGCTCAGGTTGACCGTGCCCTGGCCATCGCAGACGGTGCAGCGAATGCCCGGCTGGTCGGGATCGGCGGTCTGCTGCATCCCGGCCACGAGGCTACCGGTGGTATCAACCTTGACCCGATAGGTTCCATCCGGCAGGCCGGTGAAGCTATAGGCTCCGTTCGCATCACTCTTGGTGGTGGCGAAGGGGTACTCTACGCCGCCGACTACGCGATAGAGGGTGATGGTGGCGTTGGCGGCTGGCGGGTCGATGGATGCGCCATCAAAGGTACCGAGAGTGCCTTCACCGCCGTTATCCTCGAAGATTACGCCGCTGATGCTGCGACTGGCGGTCGCGGCAAAGGCGAAGTCCGCCGTGGTATCGGTAACATCGGGACTCACGGTGGTTGCGAAGGTGCAGGGGCTGGCACCAGTGGCGCAGTGCCCCTCGCCTTCCCCGGTTTGCGGCAGGTAGGCGTAGTTCGGCCCTTGGACTGCCGCCATGCTGGCCAATACGCCGTTGCTGTCGGTGACGCGCAGGACATAGGTGCCGTCCGGCAGATCGGAGAAGAGGTAGTTTCCGGAGCTGCCGGTGGTCTTGGTGGCGACCAGATAGTCCACTGCTGGATCGATCACGCCATCGCCGTTATCGAGCCAAAGCTCTACCGTGACCCCTTGCAGCCCGAACTCGCCGCTATCGAGAACTCCGTTGGCATTCAGGTCGTGCCAGATGGTACCGCCAAGGGCACCGAAGCCGCTGCTGCTATCGGCCTTGTAGCCGAAGTCAACGTCAGGCGCTGCGGTACAGGGTGAACTACAGCTAATCGCTATCGGCATTGTTGGCACCTTCGTAGCGGCCATGCCCTCCAGTTCGTTCTGGGTATCGGTCACCTCTACCCGGTAGTTGCCGGGTGCCAAGCCTTCAAAGCTGTAGTTGCCGTTGGCATCGGTGGTGATGGTGGCGAGTACCGCATTGTCTTCGTGGCGAATCAGATTGAGGGTGACCCCGGCGATTCTGGGTTCATCCGCTACACTTCCCTTGATTTCATTACCATCCTGATCAAACCACACCTGGCCGCTAATACTGCCATCGCCGGTCGGGGCGTAGCCGAAGTCGTGGTCCTCTTCCGTGGTACAGGTAGAACAGGCAATGGTCACCGTCTCGCTGGCGGGTTTGGCGGTCTGCTTGAGAGCGGCAAGCACGCCACCGACATCGGCTACCGCCACCTTGTAGT
>PWVN01000204.1 GCA_003561835.1 Syntrophomonadaceae bacterium | reverse complement strand
TTTTATCTCAGGCTTTGGCTGAGGCGGCCCCAGATTTGACATGGCTCTGGAAGAGTCAGTGCATGAAGACGACAAGGTCGTGGATGAGGCCGGCTTCAAATTTGCCTACACCGCGTCGGTGAGCCGGTTCGTCCCCGGCATGAAAGTGGATTTCGTCCCCGGGCGATTCGGCGGCATGGTTCTCAAACCCGGCGGGTTTGGAGGCAGCTGTTAGGTTTCTTTTTCCGTCAAAGGGGGGAGGCGGCCGGATATGGCCGCCTCCCCCCCTTTTGTACGCCCGGCAGGGCCAGCTAGCCCCGCAGCTCTGCGAGAAAGGCTTCCAGCCGGTCCAGTCCCTTTACGATATTTTCCATGGAGGTGGCAAAGGAGAGACGGATGTACCCGGGACTGCCGAAACCCGTCCCGGGAACCACCGCCACCTTCTCCTCTTCCAGGAGCCGGGCGGCAAAGTCATCGCTGTCCGTGATCTCCCTTCCCCCGAAGGCTTTCCCCAGGGCCCCTTCAATGTTGACGAAGACATAGAAGGCTCCCTGAGGCTTCAGGGCCTTCAGGAAGGGCAGCCCAACGATCCTCTCCACCATGTAGTTTCTCCGCTCATCGAAGGCCTGAAGCATCTCTGCCATGCCTTCCTGGGGCCCGTCCAGGGCTGCCAGGGCCGCTTTCTGGGCAATGGAATTGGGGTTGGAGGTGGCATGGCTCTGGATGGCCCCCATGACCCCGGCGATCTCCGGGGCCGAGGCGGTATACCCGATGCGCCAGCCCGTCATGGCATAGGATTTGGAAACCCCGTTGACGAGGACCGTCAGTTTTTTTGTGTAGTCCCCCAGGCCGGCGATGCTGGTACAGGCCAGACCGTCGTAAACCAGCCGTTCGTAGATCTCGTCAGCGATGATGTACATCTCGTGCTCGTAGCAGAAGTAACCGATCATTTCCAGTTCTTCCCTGGTGTATACCTGGCCCGTGGGGTTGCTGGGGCTGTTGAGGACCAAAGCCTTGGTCCTGGGGGACCAGGCTTTTTTCAGGTCGGGGATGGTGACCTTGAAGCCCTGCTTCTCTTCCGTTACCACCTCCACCGGGATGCCGTCGTTCAGCTTCACCAGTTCGGGGTAGCTTACCCAGTAGGGGACGGGGATGAGGACTTCGTCCCCGGGGTTTAGCAGGGCGGCAAAAGCATTGCTCAGGGAATGCTTGCCCCCGTTGCTGACCACGATCTCCGCAGGGGAGTAGTGAAGGCCGTTCTCCCTCTGAAGCTTGCGGCAGATGGCTTCCTTCAGCTCCGGGGTTCCCGAGGCGGGGGTGTAGCGGGTGTGGCCCTGGTTGATGGCAGCGATGGCGGCCTCCCGGATGTGGGCGGGGGTGTCGAAATCCGGTTCTCCCGCGCCAAAGCTGATGACATCAACTCCCCTGCTTTTCAGTTCTTTGGCTTTACTGTCGATGGCCAGGGTGGGGGACGGGCTGACGGCCAGCCCCTTTTTTGCCAGCATAGAATCTCCTCCTTTTCGTGAATGAGCTTATCAGCCCTTCTTCCGGTAAAAACCTTCCATGAAGGCTGCCAGGGCCCGGCAGCCTTCCTCCGGCATGGCATTGTAAATGGAAGCCCGGATCCCTCCCACGGAACGGTGGCCCTTGAGCCCTGTCATGTTCTCCTTCCCCGCTTCTGCCAGGAAGAGGGCTTCCAGTTCCTCCGAGGGCAGGCGGAAGGTGATATTCATGAGGGAGCGGCTGTCCTCCTCCGCATGGCCCCGGTAGAAGTCCGGGTACCGGTCCAGGACCCGGTAAAGGCGGCCCGCTTTTCTCCCGTTGAGCTCCTCCAGGGCGATTAGGCCCCCCTGGTCAGCCATCCATTTGAGGACCAGGTTGATGGTGTACAGCCCGAAGGTGGGCGGTGTATTGTACAGGGAATTGTTTTTGGCCTGAAGGTCATAACGGAGCATGGAGGGCAGCCCCTGGGGGACCCGGGCCAGCATTTCCTCACTGATGATGACAGCCGTGACCCCGGAGGGCCCCATGTTCTTCTGGGCCCCGGCATAGATCAGGCCAAAGGCTGCCACATCCAGGGGGCGGGAGAGGATGTCGCTGGACATGTCCGCCACCAGGGGGCAGCCCGGGGTGGCGGGGATGTAGTGCCATTGGGTGCCGACAATGGTGTTATTGGTAGTTATATGGACATAGGCGGGAGAGGGGCTGAAACGCAGTTCTTCCTGCCGGGGTATACGCCTGTGGCCCCCGTCTTTGGTGGTGGCCGCCAGGTGGACCCGTCCCACCTGCATGGCATCTTTGCAGGCTTTTTCGGCGAAGCCCCCGGTGACGATGTAGTCCGCGGTTTTACCGGCGGGAAGAAAATTCATGGGTACCTGGGCAAACTGCAGGCTGGCCCCCCCCTGCAGGAAGAGGACCCGGTAGCCGTCGGGGATTCCCATCAGGTCTTTCATGAGGTTTTCCGTTTCCAGCATCAGGCTTTCAAAAGCTTTGCTGCGGTGGCTGGTTTCCAGGATGGACAGGCCCGTTCCCTTGAAGTTCAACAGTTCCTCCCGGGCTTGTTCCAGTACCGGCAGGGGCAGGGCGGCGGGGCCCGGGTTGAAATTGATGGCGCGTTCGGCAGTCATGTCTTTTACCTCCATGTTTTGCAGTCTTGGGGATATTTTTCTTATTATAACCCAAGGACTAAGAGGGGAGCAATAAAATCTTTTGGATTGGAGAAAGGAAATGGCCCTTGCCCTGGGGAATAGTTTCCTGGTGAGAAGACAGCGCCAGTTATTCCCCTTGCAGGATACCGGCGTTGTAAAATTTGTTCACAGGAGGTTAGTGGCTGCATGAAAGACGGTTTAGATGCACTATTCAACGCTGCTTCCATTGTGGTGGTAGGAGCCTCCCCCCGGGCGGAGACGCCGGGAGGCACCACCGCGAGCCAG
>PWVN01000226.1 GCA_003561835.1 Syntrophomonadaceae bacterium | reverse complement strand
GCGGGTGCCGGAGCTCCTGGCCCTGTGCGAGAAGGTCATCGATCTCAGCGGCGATTTCCGCCTGACGGACCCGGCCCTCTACCCCCTCTGGTACGGCTATGGCCACAAGCGGGAAGACCTGCTGAAGGAAGCGGTCTATGGGCTCCCGGAGCTGAACCGGCAAGAGGTGGCCGCCGCCAGGCTGGTGGCCAACCCCGGCTGCTACCCCACCAGCGTTCTGCTGGCCTTAAAGCCGCTCCTTATGGCCGGGGCCAACCTGGTGGATTTGGGCGACATCATCATCGATGCCAAGTCGGGGGTGTCCGGGGCGGGGCGCAGCCCCAAGCTCCCCTTCCACTACCCGGAGTGCAGTGAAAACTTCAAGGCTTACCGGGTGGCCGCCCACCAGCATACCCCCGAAATCGAGGAGCAGGCGGGCCGGCTGGCGGGGGAGAAGGTCACGGTGAACTTCACCCCCCACCTGGTGCCCATGGTCCGGGGGATCCTGAGCACCCTGTACGCAAAGCTTAAGGAGCCCCTCGCGGAGGAAGAACTCCTGGAGCTGTACCGGGAGCACTACCGGGGCGAACCCTTTCTGCGGCTTCACACCCCCCCGGGCCTGCCCGAGACCCGCTTTGTCTGGGGGAGCAATTTCTGTGAACTGGCCCTGCGGGTGGACAGGAGAAACGGCAGGCTCATCCTCATATCCGTCATCGACAACCTGATCAAGGGGGCGGCGGGCCAGGCGGTTCAGAACATGAACATCATGCAGGGTTGGCCCGAGACGGAGGGGCTCCTGTAAGGTCAAAGCTTTAAAGAAAAACAGGATCGGAGGAGGAGGTACCATGGAAATCATCACAGGCGGGGTAACGGCGGTGCCGGGTTTTCAGGCCGCAGGAGTGGCGGTAGGCATCCGCAAAAACAACCAGAAGAAGGATCTGGCCATCCTCTATGTGGAAGAGCCGGCCGTCTGCGCCGGCGTCTTTACCCAAAATGTCTTCGCCGCCGCCCCGGTCCTGGTCAGCCGGGAAGTTGCCGGGCGGCAGAAGGCCCGGGCGGTGGTGGCCAACAGCGGCGTCGCCAATGCCTGCACGGGAGAGCAGGGTCTGTCCGATGCCCGCAGGATGGCAGCCCTGACGGCAAAGGCCCTGAACCTGAAACCCGGGGAGGTTTTCGTGGCCTCCACGGGAGTGATCGGCGAGTATTTGCCCATGGAAAAGGTGGAGCGGGGGATTCACCTGGCGGCCCGGGGGCTGTCTCCCGGGGGGGGAGGCGACGCAGCCCTTGCCATCATGACCACCGACACCCTTCCCAAGGAGACGGCCTGCCGGTTTTCCCTGGGCGGCACCCCCGTTACCCTGGGGGGCATGGCCAAGGGATCCGGCATGATCCACCCCAACATGGCCACCATGCTGTCCTTTCTGGCCACCGATGCGGCCATCGATGCGGAACTGCTGCAGGAAGCCCTCAGGGAGGCGGTGGATTGCTCCTTCAATATGATCAGCGTGGCCGGGGATACCAGCACCAACGACATGGTTCTCATCCTGGCCAACGGCCGGGCCGGCAATCCCCCCATCCAGGCCAGGGGAGAGGATTATGACACATTCCTTAAGGCACTGAAGTCGGTGTGCACGGAGCTGGCCCAAAAAATCGTGCGGGACGGGGAGGGGGCCACCAAGTTTCTCGAGGTCAGGGTCGCCGGCTGCCCCGACTACCCCACGGCCAGGGCCCTGGCCAAAAAGGTCCTCACCTCCAGCCTGGTGAAGACGGCCTTTTACGGGGAAGATGCCAACTGGGGCCGGATGGTGACGGCCCTGGGAAACAGCGGCGTCTCCTTCAACCCGGCAAACGTCTCCATCTATCTCGGGGATTTGCCGGTGGCCCAGGCGGGCCGCGGCGTCGAACTGGACGAGGAGCGGGCGGCGGCCATCCTGAAGGAGAGGGACATCCGGGTGACCATCCACATGGGCATGGGCGGGGAGGAAGCGGTGGCCTGGGGGTGCGACTTGAGCCATGAATATGTGACCATCAACGGCAGCTACAGGACATGAAAGAATAACCACATAAAGAGAAGAAGGTGACGCATTTTGTACGGGGAAGAGGGTGAATCCATGTATGCATTGGTAGCCCGGGCGGGGGTCCTCATCGAAGCCCTGCCCTACATCCAGAAATTTGCCGGCAAGACCTTCGTCATCAAGTACGGCGGCCAGGCCATGGTCAGCCAGGACTTGAAAGAAACGGTGGTCAAAGACATTATCCTGCTCAAGTATATCGGCGTGAACCCCATCATCGTCCACGGAGGCGGGGCGGAGGTGACCCGGCTAATGGAGCGGGTGGGCCTTAAGGTCCGCTTTGCCAACGGCCTGCGGGTGACGGACAAAGAAACCATGGAGCTTGTGGAGATGGTCCTGGTGGGGAAGGTCAACCAGGGCATGGTAAGCCTCTTCAACACCCAGGGAGGCCGGGGGGTGGGGCTGAGCGGGAAGGACGGCCGGCTCTTCCTGGCCGAGAAGCACCCGCCCGTCCAGATGAAGGGGGAGGACGGTCCCTTTGAGGTGGACCTGGGCTGCGTGGGAGACATTACCCGGGTGAACCCGGAACTGGTAAAATCCCTGAGCCAGGAAGGCTACATCCCCGTAATCTCCTCCGTGGGTGTCACGACGGAGGGAGAGTCCTTAAATATCAATGCCGACCATGCCGCCGGGCATCTGGCGGCGGCCCTGGGGGCGGAAAAGCTCATCGTCTTGACGGACGTGGAGGGGATTTTGCGGGACCCGGCGGACCCCAAATCCCTGATCTCCGTCCTGCCCGAAGCCGAAGCCCTGGGGCTCATCGACTCGGGAGACATCAGCACCGGCATGATTCCCAAAGTGGAGGCCTGTCTCAGGGCTCTCCAGGGAGGGGTCAAGCGGACCCATATAATCAACGGCTGTATTCCCCACTCGCTGCTTCTG
>PWVN01000261.1 GCA_003561835.1 Syntrophomonadaceae bacterium | reverse complement strand
GGCATGGCAGCGCACATCCAAAACGATGGTAACAACAACGATAGACAAGGGATGATTATTCAGGCGGGCACGAATACAAACCCGGGTACAGCCTGTCATTATCTAGCACTCCGGTCAGGAGACGGCTTCACGATTGGGTCTATTACCGGTGACGGATCTGGTGGCGTGAACTTCAACTCGGCAAGTGATGCTCGATACAAGAATGTTGCATCAGAGCTGACTCACGAAGACGCTTTGAAAGCTCTATGTGGTGTTACACCTGTTCGCTATCGTGGCCAGGGCAAACAAGACGGCCCTGCCGTTACGGGGTTCCTAGCACAAGACCTAATTCCTTTTACCGAAGGTGTTGCGCATTATCACGATGAAACAGACTTATATAGCATGGATTATAGTCGTTTGACACCTTACTTGTGGGCTGGTTGGCAATATCATCAAGAGCGAATAGTTGCTTTGGAAACGCAAATTGAGAAGCTGGAAGCGCAATTAGATAAATAAAAGGAGAGATAAATGGAAGCCGCACTGACGGAATCGCAGAAGGAAATGGTTTACGCCCTACTGAACAGGGACAGGGAGCTGCAGCAGGCTGCCGCCAGGCTAAGGCAGTCTGTAGATGAGCTGTCCAAGATGTTGGGGGCAGTCCACGGGCTCGAGGCCGAAAAATTGGCCTTGCGCGTAAGCGGCGATCAAGTATACTATACAAGAGCATCTACATGCTGGCCCCGTAGCCCTCAAGTTGGTGGGGGATTGGGCCACGTTTTAAGAAATTGGAAGCACAATTAGATAAATAAAAAGGAGAGATAAATGAAAGTAAGATTAGGAGATATTATAAATTCGCAGGAAGTAATGGTTAAGATTTTTAGTGCGCCAATTGAGAGTGCTAAAACTTCATATCGTGTGGTAAGATTAAAGAAAGAGATCGTGGGCATTATCGAAGACTTTGAGAAAGTCCGTATTGAATGCATTGAAAGATATGCTGTGCCTGACGTGGATACGCCAAGCGCATGGAGCTTCTGTAAGAAGGACGAAGAAGGAAAACCCATAAAAGATGAGATTGACCAAAATGCTATAGATCAGTTTAACAAAGAAATGGTTGAGCTACTTGAAACCGAGCAGGAGATAAATCATTCTCTTCAAGAGTTAGACCATGAAGAGATTAATAAGTCTTTGGATAAACCGTTAAGCCCAGATGAAGCCTTCGCTATTGCTTGGTGTTTAGAAGAATTACAAGATATTTATAGAGAGAATTGCTAATGAACTACTTACAAGATGCTGCATTTACAGATAGATTTGATCCTAACGTTAAGGGAAAGATTGCTTATAAGGTTCACCCTAACGAAGTTGTAGAAGAAGTACAGGCCATGAACATCTATCCCCTACGTCATTGGGATTTTATGTACGCAGCAGATCGCGTTGCACCAGAAATGCGGGATGCATGGGTACAGCATGACGAGCACAGGGTTAAAGTGGGTGATAAGGCTTTAGTCTGTCATGTGGGCAATTTGTATCATGCTTGGTGGGTACAGAGGGTGGATGTGGAGGGTTATGGCCCTGTTACTTTTTATGCTGAAACTAGAAATAAGTGGCAGTTTAGAAACAGTGACACGTATATTGACGATGCATCATTAACACTTGAGGATGGTGTACTGCGTGCTAGTGTGTATATGCACGCATGGTCAAACCACAATATTCCAGGGTTTGACCATAATGGTAATGGGAGATGTTCCTGTGGTGTAAACTGTGGCCCTGTTGCTATCAGGTCTGGTGAAGCACAATCTTGGATTGATAACAATATACCCAATGCTACTACGGAGATGAAAGACGCGGTGGATAACTTTACCATGCGTGTTGGAATAGACCCGGCGGGTGGATGGAACCCCCTGTCAGATGATGTAGTGTGGGGAGAAGCATATCATATCTACAACGGGTATGCACAACAGTTGATTTGTGAAGTAAGCATAGAATCAGAACCACAGCCTCCGTCTCCAGAACCTGAGCCAGAGCCTCCATCTCCAGAACCACAGCCTCCTGTTGAGTGGTCTAAGTTAGGCCCTCATGTGCTTAGGAGCGCACCAGGGCTGGGTGAACATCTCGCAGCCGGTCCGTATGTGAAGCTAGTGGGGGACTTTGGGCATGTACACAGTGTAGTTCCGGGTGCTCTCGTGATAGGTAGAATTCATTCAGACGAGATGTTTAATGCAGCCGAAGCTTTCCGGGCAGGCCGTGATCCTGTCGAGAGAGCTTACTGGTTTGTAGATCAGCAGAGAAGTACGTATGAGAAGAATCCCCAGATTGAGTATTGGAGTGGCCCTAACGAGCAAATCCTTTGGGGAGATGATATAGATGACGAAGCAGCGATGACGTGGTATGGTGAGTTTGAAGCTGCCAGGATTGTAGCGTTGGACGAGCTAGGAAAACGCGCTGTCATCGGGGACTTTTCATCAGGCACTCCTCCCTTACGTCTCTGGAAGTATTTCAGCATAGCCATTGATGTAGGTATGGAGTTCAAGGCCATACTGGGTGTTCATGAGTACTCACACCCTTGGACTTTTTGGATGACTGGTGGTTTCCAGGTTGACCCAGGCGAACACGAAGGTGACGAAGGATGGACAACCTTACGGTATCGCAAGGTTTACAGGCAGAATGGGTTCAAGATTCCGCTAGCGATTACTGAGTTTGGAATAGATGCCCTTGTTAATCCTAAACCAGAGGGTGCTCCAACTGTGCAGTGGAAGGGTTTAGGAAATTATTGGAGGGACAATCACGAAGGGCCAGTACCTTACCCTGGTAATAGAGATGACTATTACGCAGACCAATTAATATGGTATGATAGAGAAATAGCGAAGGATAAGTACGTGGTGGTAGCAACTGTATACTGTTGGGGTAACTTTGGTGGAGAGTGGGCCAACTTTGATGTAGCCAACACGGGAGTTGCTG
>PWVN01000057.1 GCA_003561835.1 Syntrophomonadaceae bacterium | reverse complement strand
GTAGAAATTCTCTCTAAAACCACAAGAAGCAAGGATATGGTAAAAAAGCTCGACCTTTACATGTCATGTAATGTGCAGGAATACTGGATTGTCAACCCCATGAACAAAGACCTGATTGTCTACACATTTGAAAATGGGGACATCCGCAATTTTACAGCCTACAAGAAATTCGATACTGTTCAATCCCAGATACTTGAAGGATTAAATGTTGAGCTTGCTAAAATATTTAAAGGCCCAAACGGGTAAATTCAGTCTGCGCTTTTCCTTGGTTTACTATATCTCCCCAGGAATACTGCACTTTAGGTCTCGTCATGACCTTGCAGAAGAAAATATTTTTAGTTATACTAATACCATAAAGTGGAATGAAACCAGTGAGTGTTGTGCCGGCCGGGAATGCCTACCCGAGCCTTAAGGAAAAAGTCCTTAAGGAGGGAATAGAGCTATAGACTCTGAGAGGATAAAAGGTCTGCTTCAGGCAATGCCGGCAGCGGTTTCATTTTTTACTGAAGATCTGGACTGGTTTATGAGAAAAATGGAAGCTTTACTCTAAAGACTTAGGGGTCTGACCCGTAACAAAGAGGGAGGGGATAAAGACATCTATGGCTAAAGAAAGAGCGTTTGGCAGGACATGGTGGGGGAATGCCTGGGTGAAGGCCCTGGAGCGGATTGACCAAAATACCAACAGGTTGCCCCGGGGTCGCGGATATGCCCGGGGAGGCAAGGTCAGCCGCATCGAGATTACCCCCGAGGGTTTTGTACTGGCAATGGTTAAGGGTAAGCGCTTTAGTCCTTACACGGTTGAGTTAAGTCTTAAGAGGTTTTCTGACAAAGATGTCAAGGTCCTGCAAAAGCTTATTGCCCAAAACCCTGCCCTGGCCACGGAGCTATCCCTGGGAAGGTTGCCCCAAACCCTGCTGGAAGCCATGGAGAAAGAAAATATTAACCTGCTTCCGGGCTCCTGGACGGACCTTTTCGCCAGCTGCTCCTGCCCCGACTGGGCCAACCCCTGCAAGCACCTGGCCGCCGTCTATTACATCATGGCCAATGAAATCGACAAGGACCCCTTTATTCTTTTCGCTCTCAGGCAGGTGAGCAGGGAAGAGTTGCTGAAGGACTCGGGTTTTGCTAAACACGATCCCAATCCCGATCCCGATTTCAAAGGGGTTAAGGGAGAGACCAACAAGGGGGGCTTGAAAAATCTTTCCTTTGTTCCCTTCGAACAGCATCCCCCGGTTTCCTTCTCACGGCCACCCATAGATAGCATCGATGTCAGTTCTCTAGCCCGGGGCGGGCAGGGAAAGCTTATATTCTCCCTGCTTAAGGAAAACCCTCCCTTTCAAGCAAACTATGATTTCAAGCATAAGTTGCTCATGGCTTACGAAAAGTCTTGCCGTTCCCTGGAGGAGTTGGACCTGACGGAAAACGGCTATTCTTTTCAAAATGTTCGTTTCACCCTGGTTTATGCGCCGCCGGCAAAATTGAAGAAGAAGGTACCGGTCATCCGGGAGGCGGGAGAGATTTTGGCGGGTTACAGCTTTTTCCTGAGCTCTGAGAAGGAGGGGAAGGGCCCGCCTGAGCCCGCAGCCATGGACCTGCCTTTTCAGGGACAGGAAAAGTCACGGTTTCTTCCGTATTCCTCTATGTATAGCTGCAGTCAAGCCCATGACGACGAGCGGGGGGCCCAGGAAGCCCAAACCCAGACCCAATCCCGTACGCAGCAATCCCGGGCCGATTCCCTTTCTCAGGTCCAAAATCCAAAAAAACCGGCACGAAAGGTTAAGGGGCTTTTAGTCCCTGCCGGCCAGGTTATAGATTTCTTTTTAACCCTTCCCTTTGCCCTGGCGCCGGAACTAAGCTCCCGCGGGGCGGACTTTTTAAGCGCTGCCGTCAGCACCTGCCAGGCTCTTGTTCAGTCCCAGGCATTCGTCCCCCAGGTGGAACCGGCAGACCAGCGGGGAAGTTTTGCCGTCACCTACCGCCCCCTGGACCGGGTTGAGGGGCTGCAGGAAGCCAAAGAATATCTCCGCCGGCTACTGCCCCCTGCTTTTGTCAATCACTCCCGGAGGCGGGAAGCCCTGCTGCCCGATGATGGCCTGGATGAAGTCTTAAAGCTCATCCTCACCTGGATCGTGGTCCGCTTTTGCCGGGAGGAAGCGAGTTCCGGTGACGATGTGGCGAAGGCCTTTTTCCGGGGCCAGTATTACTATGCCGATACCTTTGAGAAGCAGCATACAGGCCAGGCTATCACCAACTGGCTGGCCTGGCTCAACGTAACCCCCGCCAGGGCCGTCCTCCGGGTAAAAATCGGACTGCCCCGCCAGGAGGGAGATAAGTTTCCCCTGGTGGTGGAAGTAAAAAATGCCGGGGATCCCCTGGCCCCACTCATGCCTTTGGCCTTCATCTTTGGTGCAGATGAAGAAGTGGAAAAGGTGTTTTCCCGGCCGGCCCCCCAGGTCCGCCAGGAGGTGGCACGGCAGCTTACCATTGGAGGGGAGTATTTACCGGTATTAAAGGATATCCTGCAACACAAAGGCAAAATGGGCGCCCGGGTCAGCCCGGGAGCCATGGCCCAATTTTTAGGCAGGACCCGGGAGGTTTTTGCTCTCCTGGGAATCGGGGTTTTAATCCCCAAAAAGCTGAAAAAACCGGCTTATCCCCGGGCCGCCCTGACGGCTACTTGCGAGGGCTCTGCCGGGAGTTCTGCCATCTCCTACCTCAACCTGGCGGATATGCTGGATTTTTCCTGGCAGGTGGCGGTGGGAAACCAGGTTCTGGATCCCCAGGAATTTCGCCGCCTGGCCAAGCAGGCCGGCCAGGTCATCAGATACAAGGAAGATTATTTGCTGCTGGATCCCCAGGAAGTCAAGAAAATCCTGGAGAAACTGGACAAACCCCGGCCCAAAATGTCCAGCATGGAAGTTTTACGGGCGGCTGTCAGCGGCGAAGTCGAGGGAAAACT
>PWVN01000045.1 GCA_003561835.1 Syntrophomonadaceae bacterium | reverse complement strand
GTATCCAGTATAACGAACATGAAAAATAAAAAGATAGGAATAAAAAAAACGCAACCCGCAAGGATTACGTGGAGGAACAAAACAGTTTAAAATTCGATGAGGCCCAGGCTGATCTTCAGCGCCTCGTCCACCTGACCCATCATCTTGTCATCCAGCTCCGTCATCTTGTCCTGGAGCCTCTGCTTGTCAATGGTCCGCACCTGCTCCAGCAGGATGACAGAATTCTTTTCCAGGCCGTACTCCCCGGCATCCACTTCTACATGGGTTGGCAGCTTGGCTTTGTCGATCTGGGATGTGATGGCGGCCACCACCACCGTGGGGCTGTACTTGTTCCCGACGTTGTTCTGGATAATCAGGACAGGGCGGACCCCCCCCTGCTCGGAACCGACCACAGGGCTCAAGTCAGCATAAAAGATATAACCTCTCTTCACATCCACGGTACTCACTCTCCGCTAACCAGCTGCTCTGCGAGCAAGCCGGCTTCATTTTCCGCCTCCAGCGCTTCGTTGGCCAGGTTCAGGTTGAGACGGGCCATTTCCATGTAGCCCTTCTGCATGGTCTCGCGAATCTGGCGCTTTTTTCTTTCCTGCAAATACAAACGCATGGCCTCCCGGATAAATTCGCTTCGGGTCCTTCTTTCGGAAGCCACGATGCCGTCCACTTCGTGCAACAGGTTGTCGGGTAAGCTGATCATGATTCTTTTTGTTTCTGACATTTTCTAACCTCCACCCCCCTGAAATCTGCCGGCTTCCTTCGTAATGATGATTGCCTTTCAATACTAATTATTATACATAGCCGTCAAATATTATGCAATATAATTGAAATTACGGTCAAATATCTTGGCGGCCCCGGCGGCCCTGACAGTCCCTTCCTGCCCCTACCCTTGATAAAGGCGGGGCACTCGCTTGGACACGGCACATAAAACCTCGTAATTGATGGTACCCAGATGGGCTGCGATCTCCTCCACGGTGATCTCCTCTTCCCCCTGCCGGCCGTAGAGGACCACCTCATCCCCCTCCCGGGCCCCGGGAATGTGATCCACCCGCACCAGGAACTGGTCCATGCAAACCCGGCCCACCACCGGCGCCCGCTGCCCCCGCACCAGGACCTGCCCCCGGTTGGAGAGAAGCCGGCTGTAGCCGTCGGCATACCCCAGGGGTATGGACGCGATTTGGGCCCGTACCGGTGTCCTGTAGGTGCACCCGTAGCTGATGGCCGTCTGCGGGGGCACCTCCTTCACATAGGCGATGCGGCTCTTCAAGGTGAGCAGGGGTTTTAAGGGAAGGGGCCAGTCCACTTCGGCGGAGGGGTAGTGCCCGTACATGCTGATCCCCAGGCGCACCATATCCAGCCAGCTCTCGGGATAGACCAGGGCGGCGGCGCTGTTGGCGGCGTGGCAAAGGGGAGGGCGAAGGCCCTTCTCCTCCAAATCCGCCAGGGCCTTTTGAAAAGCCCGGATCTGGGACCGGGTATACCCCTGGTCCTTCTCGTCGGCGGCGGCAAAGTGGGTGTAAACCCCCTCCACCTTGAGGCCCGGCAGGGAACCCAACGCTTCAATAAAGGAAACCGCCTGTCCGTCGGGGAAAATCCCCACCCGCCCCATTCCGGTATCCACCTTCACATGCAGGGATATCTCCTCACCTCTCCTTGAAGCCTCCCGGGAAAGCTCCCGGGCCGCCTCCAGGGTATAGACGGTGGGGGTGAGGTGGTACCGGAAAAAATAAGGGGCCTGCTCTGGAGACGGGGTTCCGAAGACCAGGATCGGGGCCTCGATGCCCGCCCCCCGCAGCGCCATGCCTTCCTGCCACAGGGCCACTCCCAGCCAGTCCGCCCCGGCCTTAAGGGCAACCCGGGAAACCTCCCCAGCCCCGTGCCCGTAGGCATCGGCCTTGACCACCGCCATAATCCGCGTCCGGGAAGGCAGGTGTGCGCGAAACTGCCGCAGGTTGTGGCGCAGGTTTTCCAGGTCGATCTCCGCCCGGGTTGGCCTTACGGGTTCTTGCAGGGGAAACACCGCCTTTAAATAGCAGTACCGGGGTATGGTAGTTATTCCACACGCGAGTATAGAATTCCTGCCGTGCCTGCCCCGGTATTCCTGCCGCTTTCTGTTATTCATTCCTTAATATTCCACAATCCCCCGGTGCCTCAGCTCTGGCCCAGGTTGAAGGCCTCGTGGATGGAGGCCACCGCCTCCTCCAACCGGTCCGCGGCGATCAGGCAGGAGATGCGGATTTCCGAGGTGGAGATGATCTCGATGTTGATGCCTTTGGCCGCCAGGGCCTGGAACATCTTGGCCGCCACCCCCGGCTTGTCTGTCATGCCGATGCCCACCACGGCAATCTTTGCCACATCCGCCTGGCACAGGACGCCCCGGGCACCGATTTCCCGGCCGATGGGCTCCAGGATCTGGTGGGCCCTCTTCCCGTCGTCCCGGGATACGGTGAAGAGGATATCGTTGACACCGTTCTTGTGGACGCTCTGGACGATCAAATCCACGCTGATCTCCGCCTCGGCCAGGGCCTTGAAGATCTTGGCCGCCATCCCCGGCTTGTCGGGGACATCCAGGATGGCCATCTTCACCTGGTTCCGGTCGCAGGCAATCCCTCTGACTACCGTCCCTTTTTCCATCTTATCCTCCTCCAAGATCATAGTCCCGGCGGCTTCCGTGAAGCTGGACCGCACGTGCAGGTCGATACCGTACTCCATGGCACACTCCACCGCCCGGTGGTGCAGGACCTGGGCACCCTGAACGGCCATCTCCAGCATCTCGTCATAGGTGATCCGATCCAGCTTTCTGGCCTGCTTAACCAGCCGGGGGTCCGCGGTATAGACCCCGTCCACGTCGGTGAAGATTTCACAGAGACCCGCCTTCAGGGCCGCTGCCAGGGCCACCGCCGTGGTGTCGGACCCTCCCCGTCCCAGGGTGGTGATATCTCCCTCTTTATTTTGCCCCTGGAAACCAGCCACCACCACCACCTGC
>PWVN01000075.1 GCA_003561835.1 Syntrophomonadaceae bacterium | reverse complement strand
ATGGGCCCCAATTCCTCGCTCATGCCGTATTCCGTGATCATCTGGCGCACCATCTGGGTGGCCCGCTCCAGGTCGTTCTGGGCCCCGGTGCTGATGTCCTTCAATACCAGCTGCTCCGCCACCCGGCCGGAAAGGAGGGTGGTGATCCGGTCCAAGAGCTCGGATTTCGTCATATAATAGCGGTCCTGTTCCGGCAGCATCAGGGTGTAGCCGCCGGAACGGCCCCGGGGGATGATGGAAACCTTGTGAACCGGATCCGTCAAGGGCAGCAGGTACCCCACCAGGGCATGGCCCGCCTCGTGGTAGGCCACCAGCTTTTTCTCGAACTGGGTGATGACCCGGCTCTTCTTCTCCGTACCGGCGATGACCCGGTCGATGGCCTCTTCCAGTTCATCCATGGTGATCTCCCGGCGGTTCTTTCTCCCGGCCAGGAGAGCCCCCTCGTTGATAACGTTTTCCAGGTCCGCACCGGTAAAGCCCGGGGTCCTCCGGGCCACCACCTGCAGGTCCACCAGATTCTCCAGGGGTTTCCCCTTGGCATGCACCTGCAGGATGGCTTCCCGGCCCTTCACATCGGGGTAGCTGACGGTGACCTGCCGGTCGAAGCGCCCCGGCCGCAGGAGGGCCGGGGCCAGGATATCGGGACGGTTGGTGGCGGCGATGATGATAATCCCCTCGTGGACATCAAAACCGTCCATCTCCACCAGAAGCTGGTTCAGGGTCTGCTCCCGTTCATCATGACCGCCCCCCAGGCCGGCGCCCCGCTGCCGGCCCACGGCATCGATTTCATCGATGAAGACGATGCAGGGGGCGTTCTTCTTGGCGTTTTCAAAAAGGTCCCGGACCCTGGAGGCCCCCACCCCCACGAACATCTCCACGAAATCGGAACCGCTGATGCTGAAGAAGGGCACACCGGCTTCCCCGGCCACGGCCCTGGCCAGGAGGGTCTTGCCCGTTCCCGGAGGGCCCACCAAAAGGACGCCCTTGGGGATCCGGGCCCCCAGGTCCAAAAACTTTTTGGGCTCTTTGAGGAACTCCACCACTTCCACCAGTTCCGCCTTCTCTTCATCGGCCCCGGCCACCGACTCGAAGGTGACCTTCTTGCGGGGCGCCTCGTGGAGGCGGGCCCGGCTTTTGCCGAAGTTCATCACCCGGCTGCCGCCCCCCTGGGTCTGCTGCATGAAGAAGAAGAAGATGGCGATGAGAATGATGAAGGGGATCAAATACCCCGCCAGGGACGTCCAGAAGGGAGGGGGGGGTTCCGGTTCCGTCGTCAGGGGAATATTGCTGTCCCCAAACTTCTGGATAATGGTGGCGACAGCCTCCGGAGGGATGTAGAGACTGAACTTGGTACCGTCCGCCAGCTCTCCTTCCAGGGTGTTTCCCTCCAGGGTCCCCTCCTTCACCTGGCCCCGGTCGATATGGGTGATCAGTTCGTCGTAGCGGATATCCCGAACATCGGAATCGGGCCGGGTGATGTTGGAGAATATGGCGATTACAATCATAAAGGTCAATAAATAAAAAATTGCCTGACGCACAAATTTATTCAAGAAGTTGGCCTCCTCGTTCTGCCGTTGTATGACTCCATTTAAATATTTTAACATACCCCCGGGCAAAAAACAATACAGGTGTGCCCTCGATCCGCTTCCCTCTTTCCCTCTTTCCTTCTCTCCTTCTACAACCCTTTATAATGAGGCAGTTCTCCGCATCTCCCGTAAATCCTGCCTGTTCTTCCACAAAAAAAGAAGGCAGGTCCTCGCCTGCCCCCACTTCTCTGTCCTTTTTCTAAACCACCTTGTACTTCTTGCCGGCGTAGACGGCATCGGCGATGGCCCGCTTGTGCAGGTAGACATCCACAGGCTCGAAGCGGGTCAACTTCCGCAGGGCCGACAGGAGGGTGCGGCGGGTATCCCCCTCTTCCATGTGGGTGAGGACTTCCCTGGCCCACTGCTCCATTTTGGGCACCATCTCCGCTACAAAGCACTCCGTCATCTTGACGGCCAGCCCGGCAGCGTCAGCCCCCTTCTCCAGCATGATCTTCCTGGCCCTGAGCAGGGCGCTCTCGGCGGCATAGACCTGGATGGCCATGTCCGCCATCCGGGCCAGAACCTCCTGCTCCTTTTGGATCTTCTCCCCGTACTTCTGGGCAGCCGTACCGGAAATCAGGAGGAAGACCTTCTTCTGATTTTCGATGGTGTTCTCCTCCGCTGCCAGGGGCTCGTCGGGGATGTCGGTGAGGACGGGCATCAGGAGCTCTTCCTGGAGCTTCATGGCCGCTTCGATGAGGGCAATCTCCTTCTTCATGGCCTTCCTCAGGAGGGTGGCGGGGATAATCATGCGGTTGATCTCGTTGGTTCCCTCGAAGATCCGGTTGATGCGGCTGTCCCGGTAGGCCCGCTCGATGGCATACTCCTGGCTGAAGCCGTAGCCCCCGTGGATCTGGACCCCTTCATCCACCACAAAATCCAGGACTTCGGACCCGAAGATCTTGGCCACGGAGCACTCGATGGCATACTCGTGGATCCCCTGGGCCAGCTTCTGCCCGGCATCGGGGGCCGACAGGTCCACGGAGCCCACCAGGGTGTCGATGAGACCCCCGATCCGGTAGCACATGCTCTCCAGGGCATAGGTCTTGATGGCCATGTCCGCCACCTTGTTCTTGATGAGGCCGAACTTGGCGATGGGCATGTTGAACTGCTCCCGGTTCAGGGCATATTCCGCCGTCAGCTCGATGGCGGCCTTGGCCCCGCCCAAACAACCCACGGCCAGTTTGAAGCGGCCCACGTTCAGGATGTTGAAGGCCACCTGGTGTCCCTTGCCGATCTCGAAAAGCTGGTTTTCCACCGGAATTTTGGCATCCTCGAAGATGACGCTGCAGGTGGAGGAACCCTTGATTCCCATCTTCTTCTCCTCGGCCCCGATGGAGACCCCGGGGGTATCCCGGTCCACGATGAAGGCGGTAAACTTCTCGCCGTCGATCTTGGCATAGGT
>PWVN01000222.1 GCA_003561835.1 Syntrophomonadaceae bacterium | reverse complement strand
TTCTTTGAATTGATGTCCCTGATTTCCTACGTGCTGGTGGTCCACGAGGAGACCCCCGACGCCCTGAGGGCCGGGTACAAGTACTTGATCCTGACCATCATCGGCGGTTTGGCCCTCTTCTTCGGGATCATCGCCACCTTCGAATTGGCCGACTCTGTGTCCCTGAGCATCATCGGTATGGTGACCCAGGACACCCCCCTGGCCATGTTCGCCTTCCTCTCCTTCCTGGTGGGCTTCGGCATGAAGGCGGGGATGTTCCCCCTGCACGTCTGGCTCCCTGATGCCCACCCCGTGGCCCCCTCGCCGGCCAGCGCCCTCCTTTCCGGCATCATGCTGAAGACGGGGGCCTACGGCATGTTCCGGGTCATCTTCCACGTTTTTACCGTGGACCTGATGCGGGAGACGGGTTCCACCACCATCATCGCCGCCCTGGCCATCATCACCATTCTCCTGGGGTCGGCGGTGGCCATCACCCAGGACGACTTGAAAAGGCGCCTGGCCTACTCCAGCATCGGGCAGATGGGCTACATCCTCCTGGGATTGGCCATCTTGAACGAGCAGGCCATGATCGGCACCATCTTCCACGTTTTCAGCCACGCCCTCATGAAGAGCACCCTCTTCCTGGTGGCCGGGGCCATTATCGTCAAGACGGGGAAACGAAGTATCAAGGAGCTCTCCGGAATCGGCCGGGAGATGCCCTATACCATGATGGCCTTTACCCTGGCGGCCCTGGCCATGATCGGGCTGCCCCCCTTTAACGGCTTCCTCAGCAAGTGGACCTTGAGCCTGGGGGCCCTGGATGCGGGGAACCCCTACTTCGTGGTGGTCCTCCTGGTCAGCAGCCTCATGAACGGGGTGTATTATCTGCCCATCATCATCGCCGCCTTCTTCGGAGATCATGAAAAGGAGTTCAAGGTGTCGGAAGTGCCCCTCAAGATGCTGGTACCCATCGGGATTCTGGCCGTCTGCACCATCATCTTCGGCCTCTCCCCCGTGAACTTCCCCTACGCCTTGTCCCGGATGGCGGCCGCACTGCTTCTGAAGACGGGGATGTAATGACGGGAATGCCCGGCATACGAAAAGAGGTTGATCATCCATGGTATTTTATCTCTACTTCATAATATTTACCCTTCTAGCGGCCCCGGCCCTCCTCTTTTTGCCGGCCCGGGGACGCCGGATCCTCTTTGTGGGGATTATCCTGACCATGGTGGGCATGGCGGCCCACAACCTGTCGGGGGCACCCCTGGGGTATGCGTACCTGTCGGTCCTGGAAGGCATCGGCCTTCCCCCCATCGAACTGCTGGAGCACCCCTACAGCCGGATTGCCTCCTTCGGATTTATCTTCGTGGGGGCCCTTTCCCTGGTCTACGGCCTGGATGTGGCCCGGCCCAGCGAGCAGGCGGCAGCCCTGGTGGGCATTGCCAGCGCTGCCGGCATCGCCTTTTCCGCCAATTTCATTACCCTCTTCATCTTCTGGGAACTCCTGACCCTGGCCACCTCGGCCCTGATTGTCCTTAAAAACACCCCCCAGTCCATCATTGCGGGGTACAAATTCCTCCTCTTCCATATCGTGGGGGGGCTGCTAATGCTCCTGGGGATTGCGGAGCACTACACCGCCACCGGTTCCTTCGCCCTGGCGGTCCCGGAAGTGGGGCTGACCTTTTTCACCCTGGCGGTGGGCTTCAAGGCGGCTTTCCTGCCCTTTCACGTCTGGGTGTCCTGGGGCTACCCCTCGGCCTCCTTCCCTTCCAGCGTGGTCCTGGCGGGGCTCACCACCAAGATCGGGGTTTATGCCCTGGCCCGCATAATTCCCCCCAGCGCCCTCATCACCTTTATTGGCGCCTCCATGGCCTGCTTTGGTTTCTCCTGTGCCCTCCTGCAGAAGGACCTGCGGCGCCTCCTGTCCTACCACATCATCAGCCAGGTGGGCTACATGGTGGCGGCGGTGGCGGTGGGCACCTACAAGTCCGTCGACGCCGGCCTTTTGCACCTGGTCAACCACATGCTCTACAAGGCCCTCCTCTTCATGAGCGCCGGTTCCCTCATTTACTCCACGGGTACGGGGAACGTCCACGACCTGCTGCACCAGGAGGAAGAGGGGGGTGAGGGCCTGAAACCCGTCTGGAAGGTGCTGCCCGTGGCTGCCGTGGGGGCCGTGGTGGGGGCCCTGGCCATCGCCGGCACCCCCATGTTCAACGGGTATGTGAGCAAGTATCTCCTGAAGTACGCCATGCACGATGCCGGCTTGCCGGAATACATGCTCCTGGTGGCCGGAGTGGGTACTTCCCTGTCCTTTTGCAAGTTTGTCTATTTCGGCTTTATCAAACCCAAGGTGAAGATCGAGAGGCCCCCTACCCGGACCATGAACGCGGCCATCCTCATGGTTTCCGCCATCTGCATATTGACCGGCCTCTTCCCCGTCCTGGTGGAGCCCCTGCTGCCCTCCGGGTCCTCCCTCCACGTATATTCGGTGAAGGGGGTCCTGGCTTCCCTCCAGTTCATTCTGGCGGGGGTGGTCATCTTCGCCTTCACCCACAAGGTCCTGGAGAAGGGGATCAAGGTGCCTCCCTGGGTCAGCATCGAGTACCTCATCTATCTGCCCCTCTTTTTCTGTTCCCAGAAAGCCTGTGAAATCACCACCATCTTTGACCGGAAAATCGATAGTGCCTATACCTCTTCCAGCCAATCCATGTACAAACTGGCGGAGAAGACGGCCATGTTCGACGGGGCCATCGACGGCCTCTACCGGAAATCCGCCGATACGGCCCGGAAGCTTGCCGACAGCACCCGCTCCTTCGATGAGAGCATCGACCATATGTATGAACGGTCGGGTGACCAGCTGCGCCGGGTGGCGGAGGGGACCCGCCAGTTCGACCAGGGCCTGAACGACCTCTATGACTCTTCCGGGGAGACCCTGCGCCGGGTGGCGGAGGGGACCACCCGCTTCGAAGAAGGCATTAATACCGCCTATGATGAGTCAGGACGGGTTATGCGGAGGATGGC
>PWVN01000190.1 GCA_003561835.1 Syntrophomonadaceae bacterium | reverse complement strand
CTGTCCTCCGCCAGTGTTAGGAGGATGGAAAAGCTGGAAGAGGAACTGGATTACCCGGAAGGGATTGAGCTCCTGCAGAAGGGTTACCTGATGATGGCCTATACCGAGACCCAACTGGAGCAGTTCAGGGACAACATCCGCCTGCAGAAGAGGGTCGACCCGGAGAACCTGACGGCGATCATGAGCCCCGAGGAGAGCCATGATTTTCTGCCCCTCCTGAGCCTGGACGGAGTACTGGGGGGTTCCTACAACCCCCGGGACGGCCATGCCAACCCTTTCCATGTAACCCAGGCCTTTGCCCGGGCTGCCCGGCGGTTGGGGGTGGAGATGGAAACGGGGACGGAGGTTACGGGCATCGAGGCCGGCTACTGCCGGGTGAAGGGCGTAACCACTTCCCGGGGAGAATTTATCGCCACCCCGGTGGTGGTCAACGCCGCCGGGGCCCACGGCAAGATGCTGGGGCAGATGGTGGGCCTGGACATCCCCGTGTACCCGGAACGCCACCAGATTCTGGTCACAGAACCCCTGGAGATGTTTCTCTGGTGCATGGTCATCTCCTTTACCCACGGCACCTATTTCAAGCAGACTCCTCACGGCAGCATCCTGATGGGGGTGGGAGACCCGGAACATGAGGTCAAGGAATTCAACGAGGATTCCAGCTGGCAGTTCCTGAAAGACGTGGCCCAAAAGATCTCCTTCCATATGCCGGCCCTGAAGAAGGCCAAAGTGGTGCGGCAGTGGGCGGGCCTGTACGACATCACCCCCGATTCCCAGGGGATTGTGGGCGCCACCGGGGTGGAGGGCTTCTATCTCGACCTGGGATGGAGCGGCCACGGGTTCCAGCTGGGGCCGGCTGTGGGTCAGGTCATGGCGGAGATCATTTCCGGGGAGAAACCCTTTATCGACATGAGCTGCCTTTCCCTGGACCGTTTTGCAGAGGGCAAATTGATTCCCGAGCCCGCCTGCGTATAAAAACTATTTGAGGAGAGAGTTGAAAATGAGAAGATTTACCTCATCCCTGCTGGACCAGGTAGGTTTCTCCGGCATCCGGGCTGTCTTTGAAAAGGCCAACCAGCTGGAAGCTTCCGGGAAAAAAATGGTTCACCTGGAGATCGGCCGCCTGGACTTCGATACCCCCGAACACATCAAGAAGGCGGCCAAAGACGCCCTGGACCAGGGGCTGGTCCATTACGCTCCCAACCTGGGTCTGCCGGTATTTCGCCAGGCTGCTACCGCCGCCATCCAGCGGCAGACGGGGGTCCGGTATTCCGACAAGGAAGTCATCGCCACCATCGGCGCCACCCAGGGGGCCTTCCTGGCAATGGCAGCTTTTCTGGAGAAGGGGGACGAGGTCATCATCCCCACCCCCACCTTCGTCAGCTACCTGAATGCCCCCCGCTTCTACGCCGCCGAACCTGTGAGCCTTCTTCTGAAGCCGGAGGACGGCTTCCAGGTAAACCCCGAGTCCCTGGAGAGGGCCATCACGGAGCGCACCAAGATGCTGGTCCTCATCTCCCCCCACAACCCCACCGGGTCTGTGCTGGAGCTGAAGACCCTGGAGGCCATCGCCCAGCTGGCCATTGAGCATGATTTCCTCGTCCTCTCCGACGAGGTCTACGACCAGATGCTCTACGAGGGAGAGAAGCACATCAGCATCGCCAGCCTGCCGGGGATGCGGGAGCGGACCATCATGGTGAACTCCTTCTCCAAGACCTACTCCATGACGGGATGGCGGCTGGGGTATTTGGCTGCCGATGCCCCCCTGATCGATCCCCTGATCCGGGTGCACCAGTATTCGGTGGGCTCCGCCTGTTCCTTCGTTCAGGCTGCCGGTGCTGCCGCCCTGAACAGCTCCTCCGAATGCGTGGAGCAGATGGCGGCCGAACTGACCCGCCGCCGGGCCTTTCTCCTGGAGAACCTGCACCCCGCCCTGGTCCCCGTCAAACCCCTGGGCGCCTTCTACTTCTTCCTGGATGTCCGCCAGGCGGGCCTTACCGCCGAAGCAGCGGTGGACCTGCTGCTGGATGATGGGGTGGCCTTGGTGCCCGGGCCCGCCTTCGGCCCCGGGGGGGAGGGCTTCGTGCGCCTGGCCTACGCCACGAACCTGGAGGAGCTGCGGCTGGCAGCAGAGGCCATCAACCAGGTGCTGCTGAAATAGTTACTTTTGCAGGGCCAGGGCGATGGCGCCGTAGAGGCCTGCCCGGTCCTGCAAGCCGGAGGCCACCACCTGCACATGCCCCGCTTGGACTTCCATGCCATGGAGGTCGATCTTCTCCCGGACCACCTTTAGCAGTTTCTCCCCCGCCAGGCTCACGCCGCCCCCGATAACCAAAAGGGAGGGGTTGAAGACGTTTACCAGGCTGGCCATACCGATGCCCAGCCAGCCGGCGCAGCGGTTGAAGGCCTTGATGGCCGCCGCATCCCCCCGGTCATAGGCTTCGGAAAGCATCCTGGCAGTAATCTCCCCTCCCTCTTTTTCCACCAGGGAGTGGAGGAGGGAACCGGGGTCCTTCAGGGCCTCCATCCGGCCTTCCCTGGCAAAAGCCGGGGCTGCCGCCAGGGTCTCCAGGCATCCCCGGCCGCCGCAGGAGCACAAAAATCCGTCGGGTTTTAGGACCATATGCCCCACCTCCCCCGCAGCCCAACGGGGGCCCTGCAGCAAGAGTCCGCCGGTATAAATGCCCCCGCCGATGCCCGTGCCCACGGTTACATAGATAAAGTCTTCGCAGCCTTGGGCAGCGCCGAAGCACAGCTCTCCCCGGGCCGCCACGTTGACATCGTTGTCGATGCAAATTTTCGTGGTGGGAAATTCCCTCTGAAAGTAAGAGACCACCGGCACCCGGTGCCACTTGATGTTTCCGGCCGTAACCGCCAGGCCCGCCTCCAGGTCCACCACTCCCGGGATTCCCAGGGCGAAAACCCGAAGGTCCTTCCCGGCCGCCAGCCTCCCCACCAGGGAGCGCAGGGCCTCGAAAACCTCCCTGCCGCCTTCCCCGGGGGTGGCCACCG
>PWVN01000010.1 GCA_003561835.1 Syntrophomonadaceae bacterium | reverse complement strand
TGTCTCCTGCTGGAGAAAAGAAAGAAAAATATGCCCGCTATCGGTTATTATGACAGACCTGTTTTTTTGTCCATAAGTAGCATCAACCATCATCCCCCGTTCCTTGGCACTATGGATAATGCGCCTTACAGGAGACGAATGTGCGTCAGCAATGTTCACTATTTTTGTTGGCCAACACAAAATTGCCAAGACCGATGTCGATAAAGGCAAAATCCATTATTCTACCTCCAATAGTTCTGTTTATGACTTAAAGTACGCTCTTATAATTTTGATATTGGAGAAAGAACGGTTGTTAACGAGGCTTTACTATAAATTTTATGGCTGTTCTTTCTTCCCCGTCAATTTGAATATCAGCAAAGGCGGGGATACAAACAAGATCCACGCCGCTGGGGGCAATATATCCTCTGGCTATAGCTATCGCTTTTACCGCTTGATTAATTGCCCCTGCTCCAATTGCCTGCAGTTCAGCTTTACCTTGTTCCCTAATTGTTCCTGCCAACGCTCCCGCTACAGAATTAGGATCACTGATTTTGAACCCATCATTTACCCAACATTTCGCTGCAACCACTGAACTATGTGCTGACGATTAAGGCCCTTCAACCCCTTTGAAATTGCTGCTTTATGGAGAAAAGCCCCTGCCAAGATACCTGATGAGTCATAATAAATTGTTGGTATAAATATGGCACTATCGAGCCCAAAAGGGGGCCTAAATTTCCGAGTATAGGCAAGCTTAATCCCTAGCCATAGCATATTGACCCCGTTTAAAGGGTTTTGACTACTCACTTAGTGACATAATTATTACAACGTTTATGTTGACTTTCCCCGCCTGTTTGATAGAATGAAATCAAACAAACAGGGGGAGGGATCATGGTGGCAGATCAAATCTTCTTTGTCCAGGGGGAGACGCCGAAACGAAGGTTCCCTGTTAACTTAAAAGACCCACTCCAAAAGCGCTATGAAATGATACGGGAAGCAGCTTTGTGCAAGAAACCCATCTCAGAGGTCTGCAAAACGTACGGGTTATCCCGAGACATGTACTATTACTACCGGCACAAGTTCGACGAGGGTGGCATGGATGCCCTTAGGGAAGAAAAACCCGGGCCACAAAAGCCCTCCAAACGAACGGAAGAGTTGGACAACAAAATTATCAGTCTGAGATTTGATGAACCTGAGCTAAATATCTACCAGCTGGCCAACAGGCTGAAAAAGGCGGGGTATGACATCAGCCCCCGCAGCATCTCCCGGGTGCTGGCGGACCACGGGTTGACTAAAAAAAAACGTACGCAAAGCTCCGGAAAGGCTCCTTTTGAAAAAGGATAAATTCAGCCGCTCCTCCCGGGAAAGGAGCAAGGCTCTGGTAAACCCGGAAACCCTTCAAGAGCGCTTGCAAAGAAGACTACGGCGTGGGATCCAGACCAATTATGCCGGCATTTTTCTCATGATCCCCTATCTGCAAGACATGTGCCTTGAGGACAAAATCAAGCTTTTGAACCTGCCGGAAGGCGGCATTCCGGCTATGAAGACCTTTCTTTACCTGAGCATATTGGAGATGATGGGTGACTCCTTATCCTTCAAGGGGAAAGACCTGGCCCCGGCCTTGGCAGCCGGGTTGCCCTATCACCCCAGCAACAGCTATTTGCATCGTTTTTTGGGGAAGCCAACGCTCCATGATGTGGATGCGTTTATGAAAGCCGTGGGCAGGCGCCAGGTCGAAACCGGTCAGATTCAAGGAGACTACCTGGCTTGCGACACGTCTTTGGCTCTCTACAGCGGCCAGATTGATATTCAAAAAGATAAAGTCAGTCAGGACAAATATCCTCATAAGGCTGTTAGGATCTATGTGGTGGTGGATCAGGGGTTTCGTAATCCCCTTTACATACAGGCCGCCTACCCCGGCAAAGGCGCCGTCAGCGTGGGCACCCAGATGGTTGACGCATCCCTGGAAGTACTGGGTGATCGGGAAACCACCTTTATCTTCGACAAGTGGTTCAGCGTCGGTGAGCTTTTGGAGTATATCAAAGGCCAAGGCCAGAAATTCATTACCCTGCTCAAACGGTATGCAAACCGGATGGAAGAGATGGAATCCATTCCCCTGGATCAGTTCCAACAATACACAGAATACGAGCGGATAACGCATATACCGGTATGCCTTAGGAATTACTCTTCTGAAGCAAGATTGGTGGTTATAGAGCTGACGGTTGAAGAAGAACGCTTGCTGTTTGGCTATCTGACCAATGATGAAACAACGCCTGATACAGAAATCGCAGAACTGTATTCGGGCCGCTGGGACAGTGAGTTTTGGATTGAAGAGATGAGCTTTATGAATCTCAAGCGTCTTCCCTCTTCTCAGTTACACAAGATATCCTTTGGCTTGGCTGCCAAACTGGTCGCATATAATGCCATGAGTGCTTTTCGTGCCAACTTGGGAGAAGATTTCATCCAGCATAACATAGAAACCGTCTATAATATGTTTTTCCGGGAGCAGGCCCTCGTAAAACTCAACAACCATGAGGAGCTAGAGGTCATAATCTTCGGGCACCAGCACGCCGAGGTTCTTCAAGCCATGTATAATAATTTAAGCACCAAACTGCGCGAGCAGCGAATTGATCCTGGCATCAGCTGGCTTGGAGGATACCCGCTCAAATTCGTCTTTAAGTGAAAAATGTAGGATTAACTATGGCTTCAAAATCGGCTATTATAGTTAGGATTCAACCCCATAAACCCCGAAATTTCTTTGACTATTTTGTTGTCACCAAGGCAAATTTTAGGCGGAAGCAGGAAGCGGCGCGAAAAAACGACTTAAGACACGAGTCAAAAAAGTAGAAGCATCCTCCTTTTTAGCCTTTCTCCTGCAATATCCGAAGACTGACATGAAGTTGTATGCCATGATCTTACAATTCACCCAAATGCTAGATCGTTTCAGGCCCCTTACCGGGATATGGTCTATGGCATACTTCCTGCGTAGCACCGAGGGTATACCCTCGACACCCGCCCGGAAGGCGGCCAACTCC
>PWVN01000263.1 GCA_003561835.1 Syntrophomonadaceae bacterium | reverse complement strand
TCCTTCATGGTGGTGACCACACCCCGGGGCTTGTTGAAAAGAAGGTACAAAGCTTTGGGGGGCCTGAGGGTTTTCCCCTCCACGGCGATGCTGTCCCCGTCGGGGTCCACCGGGTACCCGGGAGTGAGGACTGGTTCGCCGTTCACCTTCACCAGACCCCGGGCAATCATCTCTTCGCTCTGGCGGCGGGAAGCCACGCCGCACATGGCCATGTATTTTTGCAGACGCATTAGTCCACCCCTTCCGATTTTGCTGCCGTATGGCCCGGCCGGTTCTAGGACCGGGGCACAACCTCCACCAGCATCTCCACCTCCACCGCGGCTCCCAGGGGCAGGCTGCTGACGCCCACCGCCGCCCGGGCATGCAGGCCCCTGGAGCCGAAGAGGGCCCCCAGGAGTTCCGAGGCCCCGTTGACCACCTGGGGCTGCTGCTGAAAACCGGCACCGCTGTTGACAAACCCCGTCACCTTGACCACCCGTGCAACCCTGTCCAGGGAACCCAGGGCTTCCTTCAGGACCCCCAGGCAGTTCAGGGCGCAGACCCGGGCGGCCTCATACCCCTCTTCCAGGGAAAGGTCCTTGCCGACCTGACCCTGATAGGCCAGCTTCCCCTCGGCTGTGGGCAGCTGCCCCGAGGTAAACACCAGATTTCCCGATTCCACAAAGGGCACATAGGCGCCCACCGGTTTGGGGGGGGTGGGAAGGCTGAGTCCCATCTCCGCGAGTTTTTCTTCGACGGTCATGTTCTCCCTCCTGTGTGAGTTCTTGAAAATATGCCGGCGGGCCCCGAAAGGCCTTCAGGAACCGCCGCCCTCCCTTTATTATACCAGGAATGCCCCCCTTTACCACCTGAGGGGCAAAAAAAAGAGGCTTAAGGCCCCTGAGATCCCTCGAGGTCAGCCAAAGACGAGTTGACAGACCACCAGGGCCGCGACAAAACCTGCCGCGTCCGCCAGGAGGCCCACAGGCAGGGCGTGGCGGGCCTTACGGATGCCCACGGAGCCGAAGTAGACGGTGATGACGAAGAGGGTGGTGTCGGTGCTCCCCTGCAGGGTGGAGGCCAGGCGGCCCAGGAAGGAGTCCGGGCCCCGGGACTGGAGGATTTCCGTGGTGATGGCCAGTGCACTGCTCCCGGAAACGGGGCGCATGACAGCCAGGGGCAGGATTTCCGGGGGGATATCGAAACGGCTCAGAAGGGGCATCAGGAGGGAGGCCACGAGATCCATGGCCCCCGACTGGCGGAAGAGGCTGATGGCCACCAGCATGGCCACCAGGTAGGGGATCAGGCTGACGGCGGTGGTAAACCCTTCCTTCGCCCCTTCCACGAAGGTATCGAAGATGTTGACCCCTTTAAAGTGGGCATAGGTGATGGCCAGGAAGATAAAGAGGGGGATCAGCCAGGCGGACAGGACGGTAATCAAGGCATTGATCATGTTCTTCCTTCCCTCCGGAAGAATTTCCTCAGGAGCCGGTCGAAGAGCAGGGCAGCGGCGGTGGATGTGAGGGTGGCCACGATGGTGGTGCCAACGATTTCGGTTGGGTTTAAGGAGCCGGCAGCCACCCGCAGCCCGATGACGGTGGTGGGGATCAAGGTCAGGCTGGAGGTGTTGACGGCCAAAAAGGTGCACATCTCGTCGGAAGCGCAGGAAGAATGGCCGTTCAGTTCCTGCAGTTCCCGCATGGCCTTCAGACCGAAGGGGGTGGCGGCGCTCCCCATCCCCAGGAGGTTGGCGCTCATGTTCATGAGGATAGCATTCATGGCGGGATGGTCCCGGGGGATGCGGGGGAATAAAAAGGTGGCGGCGGGCCTTAAGAGGAGCTTGATGTAGTTGATGAGGCCGGATTTTTCGATGATGCGCATGATCCCCAACCAGAAGGTCATGATGCTGATGAGGCCGATGCTGATGGATACCCCCTTTTCCGAGGCGGAGAAGATGATCCCGGTAACGGATTCCATCCGCCCCGTGAAGGCGGCCACCAAAAATCCCGCTGCCAGCATCACGAACCAGAGAATATTGATCATCAGTTCATCAGCTCCTTGGAGAGAAGAAACGCAGGAAGAAGGAATAGAGGCGAAAGAAAAAGCCGGCCCGGGGCACCTCTTCCGCCGCCCTGAGCAGGACGCTGCCCAGGGCTTCGCCTCCGACGCTGACATCCAGGGTTCCCACCAGTTGGCCTTCGCTGACGGGGGCCGCAAGGTCCTCCACCAGGTTTATGTCCACCCGCAAAAGACCTTCCTCCTCCTTCCCCAGGGCCAGGGCGAACCCCCGGTCAGCCCGGACCTTTACACTTTCCCGGACCCCTTCCCTGAGGGGGACCTGCCGGATGAAAGCCCCTTCCCGGATGAGGACGTGCCGGTGGTAGCCCTCAAAGCCCAGGTCCAGGAGGGTCATGGCATCCTCCCACATGCGGGGGGCGTTTAAGACGACGGCAATCAGCTGAAACCCCTCCCGGGTGGCGGACCCCACAAAACAGCGGCCCGCCGGGGTAGTCCACCCCGTCTTGATGCCGTCCCCTCCCGGGTACAGGTCCAGGAGCCGGTTCTGGTTCCGGAGGACCCGGGACCATTCGTGGCCCGGCCAGGAGATGGCAATTTCCGGGGTGGCGATGATTTCCCGAAACTTCTCGATCCCCAGGGCATGGCGGGCAATCACCGCCATGTCGTAGGCGGTGGAATAGTGGTTCTCGTCATGGAGGCCATGGGGGTTCTTGAAGCGGGTGTTGTAGGCCCCCAGCTGCCGGGCCCGCTGGGTCATGAGGAGGGCAAAATTCTCCACGGAACCGGCGATGTGTTCGGCGATGGCGGCGGCGGCATCGTTGCCGGAGCGGAGCATCAGGCCGTACACCAGCTCTTCCAGGGTTTTTTCCTCCCCCTCCTCCAGCCAGATGGAGGACCCTTCCACCACAGCCGCCAGGGGGCTGACCACCACCACATCATCTAAGTTCCCCAGTTCCAGGGCCAAAATGCCCGTCATTATTTTTGTAATGGAAGCTATGGGCCGCCTCACATGGGGG
>PWVN01000089.1 GCA_003561835.1 Syntrophomonadaceae bacterium | reverse complement strand
TGACGGGGCCGATGAGCTGGAGAGCCTGGCCGCTGAGGAGGATCTTCTGGATGACGGGGCCGATGAGCTGGAGAGCCTGGCCGCTGAGGAGGATCTTCTGGATGACGAGGCCGATGATGAGCTAAAGAGCTTAGATGCTGAAAATGATTTTCTGGATGACGAGGCCGATGATGAGCTAAAGAGCCTGGCTGCTGAAGATGATCTTCTGGATGATGAGGCTGATGAGCTGGAGAGCCTGGCCGCTGAGGATGATCTTCTGGATGACGAGGCCGATGAGCTGGAGAGCCTGGCCGCTGAGGATGATCTTCTGGATGACGAGGCCGATGATGAGCTAAAGAGCCTGGCTGCTGAGGATGATCTTCTGGATGACGAGGCCGACGAGCTACAAAGCTTGGCCGCTGAAGATGAGCTGATTGGCGAAGAGACCGACGAGCTACAAAGCCTGGCTACTGAGGATGATTTTCTGGATGACGAGGCCGACGAGCTACAAAGCTTGGCCGCTGAGGATGAGCTGATCGGCGAAGAGACCGACGAGCTACAAAGCCTGGTGCAGGATGACCAGATCGGTGATGCAGAGATCGAATCCAGCGCCGAAGAGGAGGAGTCCTTTCAGAGCATGGAAGCGTTCGACCAAGAGGGCGAGGCTTTCGACGAAAACGACGAAATGGAGATTGAGGCAGTTGCCGCTCCCACCACCGGGGAGTCGCCCGCTGAACAACTCCGCGAACTTGACGACGAGGATCTGCTAGAAGGGCTGGAGCAGGCCTCATTTAGCATCGCTAGCAGCGGTGACGACGACGATCAGGATCTCCCCGACTCCGATTTTGCCCACGCCATACCCGGTGCCATGTCGCAGGAGAGCGTGGACGAACTCTCCGAACGGGGAGAGGAGATCTACCCCGATGAGGATGATGAACTGGAAGCCCAACTCATGGCTCCCGAAGAGGAAGATGAGGAGCTAGCGAGCCTGGAAGCCGAAGAGCTACCCCAGAGCGTCCGCTTTGACGGGCGTAACGAGGAGCCACCCGAAACCGACGAAGCGGCACTGCCCGCCGAAGTGGCGAGTGGTGCGGTTGAAGAGCTGCACAGCGCCGCAGCGCAGAACGAGGTGGAGCAGGAGACTCCCGAACAGCAGGGAATAACCGGTCAAGAGCAATTCGACGAAGAAGAGATTGCTATGGATCAGGAGCTGAAGAGCTTTGACGAGAGTCCGCTGGCAAGGGATACCGCCTTTAACGAACTCCACTCCGAAGCGGATCCCTTTGACGACGAGCTGTTGGCCGAAGAGGGGCTGGAAGAGGTCGCTCTCGAAGAGGTCGATCTCGAAGAGGAGCAGACGCTCACCGCTCAAGAGGCGGAGGAGGCGAGCGCCGCAGAGGGTGAGGGGGCATGGGCCGATGCCAAAACTACAAATTACTACAGCGAGGAGAACCCGGAGACCCTGCATACCGAGGAAGAGTGGAGCCGCAACGAGGATCTCGACGCACCGGCGGGCTATCGCGACACCGAGGCCGATAGCGAGGCCGATAGCAGCGCCTCCGCTCTTGGTGGCTATGCCGCCGCCGCAGCGGCGGGAGTACTCGGCGGTGCGGTGGCTACCGCTGCCGCTTCCCGCCTGCACGATTCCGATACAGAGCAAGCGACCGCTTCCCGCCTGCACGGCTCCGATACGGAGCAAGCGACCGCTTCCCGTCTGCACGGCTCCGATGCGGAGCAAGCGACCGCCGCTGCTGCCTCCTCCGCCCCGCCGCCAGCGCACAGGCCAGGGGCCAGATCTGGCTCCGGCTCCAGTCTGGGACTGGCGGTACTCGGTGTGGTTGTGGCTCTCGGTGGTGCCCTCGGCTTCTGGTACACCACCCAACTCGGCAGCGATGTCACCCAACTGCAAAGCGATGTGCGCGACCTCAAGGAGCGTGGCGCCCAAGGGGGGGTGGCTGGCGTTAGCCGCCAAGATGTCGAACAGCTCCGCGATAACCTGTTTGCCGTCGAGCAGCGGGTAGATCGTCCGCTGAATGAACTGCGCAACGAGATTAGCCGCCAACATAGCGAGAGCAATAACCGCATTCATCGTCTGGAGCGGCAGAGCGAGTACATGGACAACCGTCTCACCGAATTGGTCACGGCCGGTCTAGGCGGTCAGGCACTCGCCGCCAGCGGAGACCACGGGCCGCGCCTGAACCAGATCGAGACCCGGGTCAACGAGATTCAACAGCGGGTGCAGAACTTGCACGATGCCATCCTTACCAGCTCCGACCCCGAGCAGACCCAAGGGCTACACCTTCAGTTGAGCAGCTTGGTGAAAGAGGTCGAGCAGTTGAAAACACGTCTGGGTGAGACCCCTTCGAGAACCGTAGCGGCAGCACCAGCCGCTACCACTCCGGCGGCAACGGCGACATCCCCGGCAACGGCGGCGGCAACGGCAACGGCGACAGCCCCGGCAACGGCAGCGGCCCCGGCAGTGGCAGCAGCGCAACCCGCAGCCACCGCAACACCCGCTGCAGCAGCGGGAGATTGGGGCATCAACCTGCGCTCCTACGCCACCCAGGCTCTTGCTGAACAGGGGCAACAGGAGCTGGCTCGCCAGCAGATTGAGACCGTAATTCGGGATGCCGTGGTCTCCGGCAGAACCTGGTACCGCCTACGCATTGAGGGCTTCCCCTCCTCCCAAGCGGCCCAGCGCCATATCGCCAGCCACCTTACCGGATCGGACTTCAGGGGTGCCTGGGTTTCGCGCAACTGATCTAGCCGTAAATAAAGAGCAGAAGAGAGAGGAGAGAGCGTACAGGGGTGTTACCGGGTAGCCGGTAACACTATGTACGCTTCTCACCTTGCAATCAAAAGGGTCGGAGTCGATTGAAACTGCTCAACTAACGACCGAGTTTGACCCCCATTGGTTTACAGCGAAACCGACCTCGCCTTCATCCTCCCCCGCGTTCTGGAACTCACCTACACCGCCCACGACCTCAAACCCTGGGCCGAAGATCTCGGCCACCACGGCCCCCCTTTCCCCTGGAACC
>PWVN01000188.1 GCA_003561835.1 Syntrophomonadaceae bacterium | reverse complement strand
TTTTTAGTTCCGATAATTCCTCGTACACCTTCTCCATGGCCCCGTCAACCCGGGGCCAGTCAAAACCCACTTCCGCTGCTTTCTTCTGCAGCTTGAAGGCCTTCTTCAGGGCGGGCATTCCCCTGCCCACATCCCGAAGGCGGGAAACCCCCTCCGACTCCCCCTCCTTGATCTCTTCCCAGGTTCTGAGGACCTCCCCCGGGGTCTCAAGCCTGAGGGGCCCGAAGACGTGGGGATGGCGCCGGATAATCTTTTCCGTGATGGCCCGGGTAACATCCAGAAAATCGAATTTCCCCGCCTCCCGGCCCATCTGGGCATAAAATACCACCTGCAGCAGCAGGTCCCCCAGTTCCTCCACCAGGGCTTCCTCATCCCCGGCATTCACCGCCTCCACCACCTCATAGGCCTCTTCGATAACGTAGGGGCGCAGGGAACGAAAATCCTGCTCCCGGTCCCAGGGGCAGCCCTTTTCCCCCCGCAGGGTTTCCATGACAGCCAGAAGTCTGTCCAGGCCGCCCACAAGCCTGGGCACATACAGGGATGTGAGGGGGCTCATCTCTTGGCGGTCCAGTTCAAAGAGGGAGAAGGTTTGGACAGCCTCCTTCCCCGGGATGCCTGCCCGGCTGACCAGGGTGACGGGGTGTTCATCGGGGAAGAATTCCATGAGCTTCAGCTTCACCCTGGAGGCTGCCCTTTGGTTGAACACCTGAAAGAGGACCAGGTCATGGGGGGGGAGGCTTTGCAGGGCCTCCACTTCCAGGGCATCCAGAAAGGTAACCCCCCGGGCAGGGTCCAGGGAGAGGGCCGTCAGGACGGCTTCCATGAAGCTCCCCCCACCCCTGACTTCCCACTCCAGGCCTTCTTCCCGGGCTTCTTTAAGGAGGAGCTGCACGGAACGTTCTGCCGCCAGGGGGTGACCGGGCACCGCATAGGCAGCCTGTCCCTCCCGGCGGGCCGCTTCCAGGACCTCTCCCGCCATTTGGGCATAAATTTCGTCATAGGAGGCATCCCTTTGGTAGAGGCTGTCGAAGGAGCGGTAGGAGATGCCCTCCCGCTTAAGGTGGGAAACGGCCGGGTGCTCCCGGGTCCTGAGGAAAAGGGGGGTTATGGTGGTGAGAATGTCCAGGGCTCCCAGGGTCAGCCCTTCCCGTCCGCCGGGGCCCAAACCCACCAGGTAAATTTTCGTCATGGCGCACCTCTCTCAGGTTGATTAGTCTTTCATCAGGCGAAGCCTCTTCAGGAGGGAAAGAACCCGGGGACCGATGCCGGGGATCAGGAGCAGATCTTCCCGGCTCAGGGCTCCCAGGGCCAGAAGGGCCAGGGCATAGGAAAGGATACCGGCCCCGATGGCCAAAAAAGTGGCCAGGGCATTGGCCTGCCCTGCCGACAAAAACCCCAGGGCATCTCCCAGAAAAAAGGCTTGGCTGTAAAGGTAGACCAGCCGGGCAGCCAGGCCCATGAAGACCACGGCAAAGGCGGGTTTGGTCAGGTAAAGGAAGGAAAGCCCCACCCCCGTCAATCGCCAGACCTGAAAGAGGTTCAAGAGGGCTGCCACGGAAAAGCCGATGACGGAAGCCGCTGCAGCCCCCCGGATGTTCAAGGCGGGGTTGGCGATGAGGATCCAGTTGAAGGCCACCTTGAAAATGGAACCCACCAGCAGGTTGATCAAGGGAAGCCTGGTCTTGCCCAGGCCCTGAAGGATTCCGGAGCAGACCTGGAAAATGGAGATGAAAAGGACGGCAAAGGCCAGAATGGCCAGGGACATTCCCGCTTCCCGGTTGTTGTAGAGAAGGAGGGTTATGGGCTCGGCCAGGACAAAAAGGCCCACTGCCGAGGGAAAGCCCAGGAGGACGCTGAGCCGCAGGGCCAGGGCGGACCGGTTGGCAATGAGGCTTTTGTTGTTCAAGGCCAGGGCTTCGGAGATGGCCGGGACCAGGCTGATGGCCAGGGCGATGGTGACGATCTGGGGTATGTGGACGAGGGGCCCTGCCATGCCCGTCAGCTGGCCGTACAGGGCCATCCGGCGGGCCTCTTCAAAGCCCGCCTCCGCCAGGCGCATGGGGACCACCGTCATGTCGATGAGGCCGATGATGGGCATGACCAGGTGGCTCAAGGTGATGGGGATGGAAAGGGAGAAGATATCGTAGTAGACGGCTCTGGTCCTGCGGTAACTGTAGCGGGCCTGCTCCTGCATGCGGCGGATAAATTCCCGCCTCTCCCGGGAAAAGAGGAACATCAGGACCAAAAGCCCCGCGATGGCGCCGGCGGCGGCCCCGAAGGATGCGCCGGCAGCAGCCCATTCAAGGCGCCCGGGCCCCAGGTAGAAGACGAGGCCCAGGGCCACCGCCACCCGGGCAGCCTGCTCGAAGAGCTGGGACAGGGCTGTGGGGTACATTTTTTGCTGACCCTGAAAAAATCCCCGAAAGGTGGCCATGATGGTGACAAAGAAGATGGCCGGGGAGATGGCCACGATGGGGTAATAGGCCCGGGCATCCTTGGCGATATTCTCGGCGATAAACCCGGCGCTGAAGACCATCAGGGCGGAAATGAGGATCCCGGTAACGGTGAGGATGTTCAGGGCCAGGATGAAGACCCGGTATGCCCCCCGGTAATCCCCCCGGGTGATGTGCTGGGAGATGAGCTTGGATATGGCGATGGGGATCCCGGCGGTGGACAGGGCCAGCAGGGCGCTGTAGACCGGATAGGCCATCTGGTAAAGGCCAATCCCTTCGTCTCCGATGATGGCGGCCAGGAGGATCCGGAACCCGGCTCCCACCATCCGGACGACGATACCGGCGGCCGTCAGGATCAGGGCCCCCTTGACAAAGGAATGTTTTGCCGTCATGATATATCCCTTCCAATAAAAAAATACCCGGAACTAATTATATCAGGATAAGGAAAATAACGCCAGGGAAACCTGTCAGCGCCAGGGGCCGGCAAAAAAAAAGCAGTAACCGGAAGTTACCGCTTTTTCAGTCGATGCGTCGGCGGAGGTCTACTGTTCCATCTGCTTGGCC
>PWVN01000139.1 GCA_003561835.1 Syntrophomonadaceae bacterium | reverse complement strand
TCCAGGATTTCGTCTACGGAAATCCCGTGGACCTGGGCCGCTTCACCCACCGTTTCGTTCTGGGCGGAAGGGCAGCCAAGGCAGTGCATCCCCATCTTCAAAAATACTTCTGCCGTCATGGGGTTCGCCCTGAGGACTTGCCCGATGCTCATATCGGCAGTGATTTTATTTCCGTTTTCGGCCATCTCATGTGCCTCCTCATAAAAAGATTTATGTACATTTTATCCTTTTAACGGGGAAGCGTCAAGGGGGGCTTGTTAAAGGTTCAAGCCCAGGATGCCGCCAATACTGCCAAAAACGAAGGCTAAAAGCAATTTTGTCAATAAATGCAGGTTAACATCCAGCTCCAGCCCGAAAACCCGGGTCAAGACGAGCAGGATAACCAGGTAGCTCAGCCCCGTCAGGCCGCCGTTCAACCACCCTTTGGCCTGAATCCGTTTGGCTGCGTAGGCAGAGCCGATGATGATGCTGAAAATCCCGGTGATGTAGACCACATAGGGAACCGCCCCTTCGGAAAGGGGGGTCAGAAACAGCACAACGGCCAACAAAAGGCAAACCACCAGGGAAATTATCAGGGCCAAAAGCGTCCCTTTGGCGATGTAACGGACCTTGGAAACCGGAATCATTTCCCCGTTTGCAGTTTTGGGGGCCACATAATCACCTCCCAGCCCATTCTTACTAAAGAATATGATGGCCGGGGGGCAATTATGTTATGAGTTTCCTATTCTTCCTCCTGCTGCCGGTCCACACTGTAGCGGGTCATGCGCATATCCACATTGTCCCCGACCCTCAAGACCATGTCCTTTTCCCGCAGCTCCTTGATGGTACCGTAGATGCCGCCGATGGTGACCACCTTGTCCCCCTTCTGCAGGGCGCCCAGCATTTCTTTGCGCTTTTTTTGCTGTCTCTGCTGGGGCCGGATGAGAAGGAAGTAAAAAACCGCGAACAGGACAATGATGGGGAGAAAAGATTGTAAGTTTTCCATGAAACGAACTCCTCCTTTGATGTGTTATGTATCTTGCAGGTCGCCCTGGGGGCGTAAATAGCCCCGGGCAAACTCTTCAAGGCTTCCGGCATAGATGGCCTGACGGACCTCCTCCATGAAGGAATGGAGGAAGTGCAGGTTGTGGGTGGTGGTCAGGCGGAGGGCCAGGATTTCTCCCGCCTTCAGCAGGTGCCGGATGTAGGCCCGGGTATAGTTTTGGCAGGCGTAACAGGGGCAGTCCCCGTCGATGGGCCTGAAGTCCCGGGCGTACCCCGCATTTCGCAGGGTCAGGTTCCCCTTCGCCGTCATGACGGTGCCGTTCCGGGCGATGCGGGTGGGCAGCACGCAGTCGAACATGTCGATTCCCGCCAGGATCCCGGCCAGCAGGTAGTCGGGGGTCCCAACCCCCATCAGGTACCGGGGCTTTTCCCGGGGCAGGCGGGCGGGCAGGTACTCCAGCACCTCCTGCATCCGGGAGAAAGGCTCTCCCACGCTGAGGCCCCCCACGGCATAACCGGAAAAGTCCAGGTCCACCAGCCCGGCAAGGCTCCTCTCCCGCAAATCCCGGTAGACGCCCCCCTGGAGGATGCCAAAGAGGGCCTGACCCCGGCGGGTGTGGGCCTCCCGGCAGCGCCGGGCCCAGAGGGTGGTCCGCCGCACCGCCTCCTCCACGTAGCCGTAGTCGCTGGGGTAGGGGGGACACTGATCAAAAACCATGGCGATATCCGAACCCAGAGCCTCCTGCACCTCCACGGAAAGCTCCGGGGTGAAAAAATGCCGGGAACCGTCGATGTGGGAGCGAAACTCCACGCCGTCGTCGGAAATCCGGTTGAGCTTCCCCAGGCTGAAAACCTGAAAACCGCCGCTGTCCGTCAGGATGGAACCGTCCCAGTTCATGAAGGCGTGGAGCCCTCCCGCCTCCCTGACCAGGTCATGGCCCGGCCGCAGGTAGAGGTGGTAGGTGTTGCTCAGGATGATCCCCACCCCCATGGCTTTCAGCTCATCGGGGGTCATGGCCTTGACGGTCCCCTGGGTACCCACGGGCATGAAGACAGGGGTCTCGAAGGAGCCGTGGGCCGTGGTCAGCCGGCCGGCCCGGGCCCCGGTCTGGGGGCATTCCTTGAGGACTTCAAAGGTCAGCATTCCATCCTCCGTCTCCCTGGCCCTGCGGGGCCGCGGGGGTCTTGGCCGGCCCCCTAGAGGACCAGCATGGCGTCGCCGAAGCTGTAAAAACGGTACTCCCTCTCCACCGCCTCCCTGTAGGCCCGGCGGGTGGCCTCCAGCCCGGCAAAGGCGCTGACCAGCATGATCAGGGTGGATTTGGGGAGGTGAAAGTTGGTCAAGAGGATATCCACCGCCTGGTAGCGATACCCCGGGTAGATGAAGAGATCCGTCCAGCCCCGCCGGCTTTCCACCCGCCCCCGGGAATCGGCGCAGGTCTCCAGGGTGCGGCAGGCTGTGGTGCCCACCGCCACAACCCGGCCGCCCCGGTCCCGGGCCCCGTTGATGCGGCCCGCCGCCTCCGGGGAAAGGATGAAAAACTCCCGGTGCATGGGGTGGTCCTCCACCTCTTCCGTCTCGACGGGGCGAAAGGTGCCCAGCCCGATGTGCAGGGTGATGTAGGCCGCCTCTATGCCCGCCTCCTGCAGGTCCCGCAGCAGGGGGGCGGTGAAGTGGAACCCCGCCGTGGGGGCGGCGCTGGACCCGGGGTTTTTGGCATAGACCGTCTGGTACCGTTCCGGGTCCTGGACTTCCTCCTTGATGTAGGGGGGCAGGGGGGTCTTCCCCAACTGCTCCAGAACCCCTTCCAGGGGGCCCCGGTGCTCCAGTTTGATGACCCGGCCCCCGAAGGCCGTCTCCCGCAGGATGTTTGCCCTCAGCTCCCCCTCCCCGAAGACCAGGGTGGTGCCAGGCCGGGCCCGGCGCCCGGGCTTTACCAGGACCTCCCACTCCCCTCCCGTCAGGGGGGTCAAAAGCAAAACCTCCATCCTGCCTCCCGTGCCTTCCCTTTTCCCCAGCAGGCGGGCGGGGATGACCC
>PWVN01000098.1 GCA_003561835.1 Syntrophomonadaceae bacterium | reverse complement strand
ATTAAGGTTGATTTCGATTTGACCATGACGATCCTGGCCCATAATCTTTACAGGCTGTTTGCCAAGGATTTGCAGGGTTATTCCCATTGTGACGCAGCTACGATTTTTGACAAGTTTATCTGCAACGCCGGTGAAATTAAAATCGGTGATACTGAAATTAATGTTAAGCTGAAACGCAAGCGGCATTTGCCCATGCTGCTGGATCACTTGGACCAAGTTGCGGATTTGGAAATTCCGTGGCTAGGTGATAAGAAAATTGTTTTTTCTCCCGCTACGACTACATAGGATGAATATGCTGAGTCGCATGTTTTTTACAACTCGGTTAGGGTTAATTTATTTCATGAAAATCTAGGATAAAATGATATCGTCATCAGCATCATGGCAATAATAGGGATATCTATCAAAGTTGGGAGTGAAATATATGAACATCGGGATCATCGTCTACTCAAACACGGGAAATACCCTCTCCGTGGCCAAAAAGCTTCAGGAGAAGCTGGAGGCCAAAGGGCACACCGTCAACCTTGAGCAGATCACCATCACCGGGGAAGCTTCCCCCGGGAAGAAGGACTTTCAGTTTACTGCCGCACCTTCGCCGGACCCTTATGACGCCGTCATCTTTGGCTCGCCGGTGCAGGCCTTTTCACTGAGCGTGGTCATGAAGGAGTACCTGGAGCAGCTCCCTTCCCTGGAGGGAAAAAAGGCGGCCTTCCTGCTGACCAAGCATCTCCCCTTTTACTGGACGGGGGCAAACCGGGCCATCAGGCAGATGCAGGGGGCCAGCGAGGCCAAAAAGGCGGAGATTCTGGGCTTTGGGGTTGTCATTTGGTCCGGGTCAAGAAGGGAACGCACCACCCAGAGCGCCCTGGAAGCCCTCAGCGGGTTATTTTAAAAGGCAAGGAGGAAGCCCATGGGAAAGAGGAAGAAAATTGGGCTGATGGTTTTGGCCCTTGTAGCAGTCCTGGTGCTGGCTTTGGGCGGTGCGGTTAGTCGAATTGAATCCAACATGCAGGGATTGACAAGCCTTCCCTTTGAAGAAATTGACCTATCCGGCATCAAAGACGGCACCTACACCGGCAGCTTCAGCTCCTTTCCTGTTTCAGCCGAGGTGCAGGTAACGATAAAAGGGCAAGCCATCACGGGTATTGAACTGTTGAAGCACTCCCACGGCCAGGGTGGAGGGGCCGAAGTTTTGCCTGGGCTGGTGGTGGAAGCCCAGAGCCTGGAGGTGGACGTGATTTCCGGCGCTACCTACAGCAGTATTGTCATATTGAAGGCCATAGAAGATGCGCTGCTGGGAAGCAGGCTGCAGGAAAATTTTTAGGCACCAGCAAGTCTTATATACACATCCCAAAGGCGGTGACCCCATGAAAAATACCCCCCGGGCAGCAGCCGGCTACGATCTTTTCCTCTCCCCCCTGGATTATCTCGTCATCAGGAGATGGCGCCGCCTCCTCTGGAGCCGCGTCCGGGGTCCCCACGTCCTGGAGGCAGGCACCGGCACGGGGATGAACATCCCCCACTATCCCCGCGGCCTCCGTGTCACCGCCCTGGACAAGGGGGAGTACTACCTGGAGCGGGCCAAAAACCGGGCCCGCCGCCTGAATATGCCCGTGGAATTCGTCCAGGGGGATGTCCAGGACCTGCCCTTTCCTGAGCAGGCCTTCGATACCGTCGTATCCACTTTTCTCTTTTGCTCCGTGGACAACCCCACCCGGGGCCTTGAAGAACTCCACCGGGTGCTGAAACCCGGAGGCAGGCTTCTCCTGCTGGAACACGGTGCCTCCAGGGGCCGACTGGGCAGCTTCATGAACTCCTTTTCCGAACCCCTCTACCGGATGACGGGGGATCACATTGCCCGGGATACGGCAGCTTTATCCCGGGAGGTGGGTTTTGCCGAAGTGCAGACCACCCCCCTTCTCTGGGATGTGGTCAAGATCGTCTCTGCAAAAAAAAGGGAAAACACCCCGCGGGCCTTTGCCCCATAGTTCCGCGAGGTTTTGATACCTGAAGAAATCCCCTGGTGCCCGGTGAGATAGTAAACCTTAAAAGGGGCCTCGGGCTGCGGAGAGCAGCCCGGGGCCCCTCATTTTTCTCTGAAAAAGCAAAACAGGTCACATCAAGCAGCTTTTCTGGCAATGCTTGTCTTGTTCATGAATTTCAAATTTTTAAGAAGGTAAGGGGGCAAAAAACAAGGAAAACGTCAGATTAATGTAGAATTTACTAAATATTCTGGGAAGGAATGCCAAACCATGCCGGATACCTGTGGATACCTGAAAAATAGGAGGTGGTGAAGGTGCCGGTCTATCCCCGGGAACTCACCCAAAGCATGCGGGAAGACGAAAAGCGCGGGGCCGAGATTTTCCTCTACGACCTTCTGAGGGAAAAGTTCCCCCCGGGTTATACGGCCATCTACAACGCGGAATGGGCCTGCTCCTTCGACAAGGTGCGGGAGCACAACCTGGTGGACCCCCTGAACGGGGAAGCCCCGGGCCCCGGCACCTACCCCCTGGGGGAGGTGGATTTTCTCCTGGTCACTCCCCGGTGCCTCCTCATCGTGGAAGTCAAGGGCGGTTTGATGTCTGTGGAGGGGGGTACCTGGTACCGCACCGGCCGAAACGGCCTGAAGCAGGCCGTCGACTGCCCCCTGGCGCAAGCCCGCAGGAACATGTTCGCCGTCTGCGGGACCTTGAAAAACGGCTGGCGCTACTACCGCAGGTTCATTCCCACGGGTTATGCCGTCGTCTTGCCCCACACCCCGGCCTGGAGCCAGGGGGGGAGCCTGCAGCACTGGCAAAAGCTCATCCTCTTTCAGGAGCACGCGGGTGAGTCCATCATGGACAGGCTGGAAGAAACCCTCACCTTCTGGGGGGACCTGTGGAAGGACTACACCGGCCGGCAGGAGACCCTGACGGAGGTCGACCGGAAACATATCATCTCCGTCTGCGCCACCACCACCCGGATCAGCAAGCCCCGCCTGCGGCAGGCCATCCAGGAGTTTCAGGGGCAGATCCTCAAGGTGACGGAAAGCCAGTACGGGATCTTGCGGGGCCTCTCCAGCAACCGGCGGGCCGTCATCACCGGGGGGGCGGGTACAGGGAAGACCTTGCTGGCCATGGAAAAGGCCCGGCAGATGGCCCTGCAGGGCCAGTGGACCCTCTTCACCTGCGCCAACCGGCTCCTCTCCCAGCACGTCAAGGATCACCTGCAGGAGGTGGAGAACCTGGAGGTCATGAACTTCCACGAGCTCTGCTTCAACTGGGGGCTCAAGGCGGGCATCCCGGACCTCAAGGACCCGGACGGCCCCGAAGGGAACGAGCTGCCCCAGGAGTACTTCCAGGACACCCTGCCCGAGGTCCTCTTTGAAGCGGCCCAGATCCTCACCCATCGCTATGACGCCGTCATCGTCGACGAAGCCCAGGACATGCACGAGGTTTACTGGACGGCCCTCCAGTGCTGCCTCAAGGAGGATGCCCCCATCTTCTATATCTTCTGCGACCCCGGCCAGTCCATCTGGAACCTGCGGGACACCCTGCCCTTCGACCAGCCTTCTTTTGGACTCTCGGAAAACTTGAGAAACAGCAAAAAGATCTTCGCCGCCCTCAAGCACCTCTCCAGCCGTCCGGATTACGAGGGGGGGTGCAGCCGGGAGGGGGAACTGAAAATTTTGCCCCTGAAGGGCCCGAAGAACCTGGAGAGAAGGCTGCAGGCCCTCCTGCTGAAGCTGGTGCAGGAGGGGGTCCAGCCCAGGGACATCGTCATTTTGACGGGAAGAAGCCGGGAGCAGAGTCGGCTGGCCCAGAAGAAGAAGCTGGGCCAGTTCCCCCTGACCCGGGACCTTCAGGCCACGGAGAACCAGGTTCTCTTCTCCAGCGTGCGCCAGTTTCGGGGGATGGAGTCGGCGGTGGTGGTCATGGTGGAGGTGGATGCCATCGTGGACCTGGCCAAGCTGCGGCAGGAGCTGGAGGACCGGCTCGATTTGCTGCCCGATGACGACCGCCTGGAGACCATCGCCAAAGAGACCCTGGCCATAGGTATGAGCCGGGCCCAGCACAGCCTCTACATCCTGGCCGACGCCGCCACCGCCCGGCACCTCAAGGCCCTGGGAGTGGGACAGGGGGACAGGGACCTTGTCCCAAAACTGAGCGGCAGAATCCCTTCTACCTCAGAACCAAAAACGTAAGGGGGACAGGATCCCCGCCCGGCTCTTGTCCTGCCCCTGGCGACACCGCAATTGCCCGGCACCTCAAATCCATGAGGGTGGAGGGAGGGCTTTTTGAGAATTGAAAGGGCAAGGATCAGGGGGATGCATTCAAGAATGGGACAAGGTCCCTGTCCCCCTGTCCCGGCGCAGGGCTTTGAAGCCCGAGATGATGTCCAGGAGTTCCTCGGTGATGGCGGTCTGGCGGGCCTGCTGGAAGCCCAGGGTCAGTTCGTCCAGGCGCTCGCCGATGTTCTTCTCGGCGGCCTGCATGGCGGCCAGGCGGCTGGCGTTTTCCGCTGCCAGGGAAAAGGCGAAGGCCCGGTACAGGGAGACGAAGAAGTACTGCTGCAGGAGATACGAGAAGAGTTGAGGGGCGGGCAGGGTGAACATGGGCAGGGAGCGGGATTCCCATGTCCTTCCTTTCTGTCTCACGGCGGACAGGTCCACCGGCAGGAGGATCCCGGCCTGGGACTCGAAGGAGGCTCCCGCCACAGGGCGGTTGTAGGCCAGCAGGACCTGTTTCACGCCGTCCTCTTCCCGCCACATTTCGATTCTTTCCAGCAGGGAGAGGACCGCCGGGGTAATGGCGTGGATGGAAACGGGCACGTGGAAATTTTCCGCCACCCGGTGGCCGCTGCCCCTGACCCGGCTGAAAACCTGCTCGCCCACACAGGCGATGAGGTCATTTCCCGAGAGGCCGGCTTTTCCCGGGAAGGGGTATTCCTCTAAGGCAAAATGGACGATTTGCTCGTTGAAACGGCCGGCCAGGCCGTGGTCGGAGCCGAAGACAATGAGGAGGAGAGGCCCCTCACCATCCCTTGGGGAAGGAGGCAGGGCCTCTTCCTGCCGGGAGGCCAGGACCACGGACAGGCCCATTTCCACGGTCCGGTAGTAGTCGTCCAGGGATTCCACGGAGTTTTCGTACTGCAGGAGGCTGGTGGCCGCCAGGGCTTTCATGGTACGGACGATGGAGGCCAGATCCTCCCCGCTCTTGATCTGTCTCTGCAGGGCTTCCAGGGTATTGCTCAAGGGCTCTCATCCCCTTCCCGCCCCACGGCCTCCCCCGCCGCCGCGATCAGGGCAGCCCGGTCCTCTTCCTGCAAAGCCTCGCCCCCGGCGATTTTATCGCAGAGTTCGGGAAGGTTGGCTGTCACCGCCGCCCGGATCCTTTTCTCCGCCTCCGGGATGTTCTCCACCTCCACATCGTCCAGGACCCCCGCCGACACGGCCAGCAGAACCGCCACCTGTTCGGCCACGGGTATGGGAAGGTACTCGGGCTGGGCAAGCACCCGCCGGACCCGCCGGCCCCGCTCGATGGCGGAGCGGGTGCTTTCGTCCAGGCGGGTGCCGAAGCGGGCGAACATCTCCAGCTCCTCGAACTGGGCGTAGGCCAGCCGCAGGTCCCCGGTGACGCTGCGGTAGGCGGGCAGCTGGGTTTTACCCCCCACCCGGGATACGGATTTCCCCACATCCACCGCCGGCAGCTGGTTTTTCTGGAAGAGTTCCGGGGACAGGTAGATCTGGCCGTCGGTGATGGAGATGAGGTTGGTGGGGATGTAGGCGGAAATATTCTGGGCCTGGGTTTCGATGATGGGCAAAGACGTGAGGGACCCGCCGCCGTATTCCGGCCGCAGGTGGGTGGAGCGCTCCAGGAGGCGGGAGTGGATGTAGAAGATATCCCCCGGGTAGGCCTCCCTCCCGGGAGGGCGCTCCAGAAGCAAGGAGAGTTCCCGGTATGCCCGGGCGTGGGAGGTAAGGTCGTCGTAAACGATCAAAACATCCCGGCCCTGCTCCATAAAGTATTCAGCGATGCTGGTGGCGGCATAGGGGGCGATGAAGCGGACTCCGGGGGGCTCCTCGCCGGCGGCCACCAGCACGGTGGTGTATTCCATGGCGTTGAAGCGGCGCAGCTGGGCGATGAACTTGGCAATGGCCGAACCCTGCTGCCCGATGGCGCAGTAGATGCAAAGGACCCCGGTTTTGGCTTGGTTGATGATTGCATCCAGGGCGATGGCCGTCTTGCCCACCTGCCGGTCTCCCAGGATCAACTCCCGCTGCCCCCGCCCCACGGGGATGAGGGCGTCCACCACTTTCAGCCCCGTCTGCAGGGGCTCCGTTACGGGGGAGCGGGCCATGATGGGCGGCGCCGGCCGCTCCACGGGGCGTCGCTCCGCGACGGCCACGGGGCCCAGGTTGTCCAGAGGTTGGGCTGTGACGTCGATGACCCGGCCCAGGAGGCCTTCCCCCACGGGGACATCCACCACCCGGCCCGTGCGGCGTACCCGGGAGCCGGCGGGGATGTCCCCCGCTGTCCCCAGGAGCACCACGCCAATTTCATCCGCATCCAGGTTGAAGGCCATACCCGGGACGCCGTTTTGAAACTCCACCATCTCGTCGGCCTGGACATCCGCCAGGCCAGAGACCCGGGCGATGCCGCTGCCGATGGAAAGGACGCTGCCGGTTTCCTCGATGCTGAGACGGGATGCCCGCTCCTTCAGTACGGCGTCGATGGCGGCGTTCGTTGAGCGGAGGGCATGCTCCAGGGAAGCTGCCGCCTGTGCCCCGGAGTGCAGCGCCCCTGCTCGCTCCCCAGTCTCCCGCGCATCCTTACCCTGCTTCGGCATCCGGCAACGCCTCCTTTTCCGACTGCTCCAGGTGCGCCAGGATCTCTTTTTCCACGTCCTCCAGGTAGTCCTCCACGCTCCAGGCCACCCGGTAGCCCCCCACCTCCAGTTCCACGCCGCAAACCAGCCCCGCATCTTTCTGGTGGGCCAGCTGTACCTTCTGCGCAAAGATCTCTTCCAGGGAGGCGGCCGTTTCCTCCAGCCGCTTGGCGGCAGGTTCAAAGGAACTGCTGAGCAGCACCTGTTTCTCCCGGGAGAAAGCCTCCTGCAGGGGGCCGGACTCCTCCGGGGAGAGGGCCTTAAGCTTTCGCAGGAAAACGTTCCAGATCATCGTCTCCAGTTCGGCGTCGGCCAGGTCCTTCAGACACCGCCGGGCGATCAGGCAGGCCTGGCGGCCCATCCTGCTGCGGAGCTCCCGGAGGAAGACCTCCTTTTCCCGGGCCACCTCCCGCTGCCAGCGCTGGCGGGTTTCTTCCACCCGGTTGCGGGTTTCCTTAAGCAGCCTTTGGCCCTCTTTTTCCGCCTCTGAGCGGGCCTGATCCAGGAGTTCCCGGTCCCGCTCCTCCAGTTCGGCCGTCTTCTGCCGGTAGGCCCGGGCCTCTTCCTCCGACTCCCGGGTCCTGGCCTCGGCTTCTTCCTCCCGGGCGACGATTTTCCTCTCCCGTTCCTCCATGGCCCTGACGATGGGGCCGTAAAGGAACCGGCGCAGCAGGAAGACCAGCACCAGGAAATTGATAATCTGAAACAGTACGGTATACCAGTCTATAATCATGATTTTCCCTACCTTCCGCCCAGTTGCCCCAGGAAGTACCCCCAGAATGGATTGGCAAAGATGAGGATCATGGTGACCACGAAGCAGTAAATGGCCGTGGATTCGATCATGGCCAGCCCCACGAAGAGGGTCCGGGTGATTGTGTTGGCTTCATCGGGCTGCTGGGCAATGGAGCTCAGGGCCTGGGACACAGCCCGCCCCTGTCCCAGGGCCGGGCCGACAGAGCCCAGGGCGATGGTGAGCCCCGCCGTGGCGATGGAAACAACCGCTACCAAAGCTAAACCTTCCATATCGCTATTCCCCTTTTCCTTCAATATTTTCATGAGTCCTGCTGGCCGAGGCGATGTAGACCATGGCCAGGATGGCGAAGATGTACGCCTGGATCAAGCCGGTGAGCAGCCCCAGCACCTGCATGACGATGGGAAAGAAGAGGGGTGCGATGCCGAGGAGGATGGCCACGATGATGGTGCCGCTCATGATGTTGCCGTAGAGGCGCACCGCCAGGGCCAGGGTGCGGCTGATTTCCCCGATAACGTTGAAGGGCAGCATGAAAAAGGTGGGCTGCAGGTACTGGCCAGCGTACCGCCTGAGCCCCTGCTGGCTGATGCCGAAGACGGGGACGGCCAGGAAAACGCTGATGGCCAGGGCCGCGGTGGTGGAGAGGGAGCTGGTGGGCGGGACATATCCCGGCACCACCGACAGCACGTTGGAGACGGCGATAAAGATGAAGAGGGTGCCGATGAAGGGGAGGTAGGGGCCGGAGGCACGGCTGCCCACCTCCCGGATCTGGGCGGCGATGGCGCCCACCAGGACCTCCAGGAGGTTCTGCCAGCGGGACATGGGCCCCTCGCTCTGCAGATTGCGGGTCACCAGCCAGGAACCCACCACCAGAAGGGCCATGATGATCCAGGTGACGAAGATGGTGGCATTGATGTGCAGCCATCCGAATTGAAAAAGGGTGATCTCGTCGGGGCTGATCTGCATGGATGACTTCCTCCTTCGTTTATCTCCCGGGCTGTGCTCCGGATACTTTCCTTCCCGGGCATCTCTGGGGCACCTGTAATGATTCCTCTTCGCTATAATATCCCGGTACAACACCGGATCATCTTCCCTTTACGCCTTGCCCGAAGACCTTTGTCCCGGGTCAGGAGGGTTGACTTCTACTTCTGCCGCTAATTCTTTCCCCGGCCCCTGCTGCCGTCCCACGCAATCCCTGCAGGTTCTTTGGGTTTGAAGGTCCAGATGTACCAAACCCTGGAAGCGAAAAACCCCGCCAGGGCCACCAGCAGGTGGGGGACACCCAGCAGGAGAAGCCCGTAAAAACCCGCCAGCACAACCCCCATGCGCAGGAGAAAACTTACCACGAAGAGCAGGGCCTGGTTGCGGGTCGCTGTCAGCTTGTTGACCGTCCACCACAAACCCTGGAAAAAGAAGGCCCCCAGCAGTATCCCCGCAGGAAAAGACAGGACTATATAAATCCACTCCATTCGAACTCCGCCTTTCGCAACTTAAAGGTCCTCTTCCCCGTCCCCCGGCGGCTCCAGTTCCTTCTGCACCCAGTACCAGGCATTCAGTATGCCGGCGATAAGGCCCAGGAGGAGCAGGGTCAGGGTCCAGGAGTAGACGCTGGGCCAGCGCCGATCAATCCAAATCCCCAGGGCCACCCCCAGGACCGTGTAGATGGCAACGGTCCAACCCACCACCCCGAACATACCCATGCCGAACCAGACCCCGCGGTTGCGGGTTTGCCTGGCCTTCAGGCGACGGGCCGCCTTCTGCTCCACCGTATCGGAAAACCCTTTATCCGGCTTTCCTTTCCTGCTGTCCCGGGTCACGGGCTACTCACCCCCCAATTGCGTAAAACGCCGCAGGGTGTCAGACTCCAGCCTGGCCATGACCGAGCGGGCCTTCTTTTCGCTTTCCGCCAGGACCTTGAGTTCCTTTTCCACCAACTCTTTCAGCTCCTCCATGTCCGGGCCCTGCACCGCCCGGGTGGTGGACAGGAAGACCTCGTCCCCTTTTTTCACCAGGACGCCCCCGTCCACAGCCAGGAATCTCTCTTCCCCGGCTTCGCTGTAGTAGGACAGGACACCGGGGGCCAGGGATGTGACAAAATCGATATGCCGGGGCAGCAGGGTGAAATAGCCGTTGGCAGCCTCGGCCGTGACCTTGCTTACCGGTTCGTCCAGCAGGACCCGGGAGGGGAGCAGAATTTTCAGCTTCACCAGGAACCCACCACCTTTGCCCTTGTAGTTACTCTTTACCGCGGCTGCCGGCCTCGCTGATTTTGCCGATCATATACAGGTCCGATTCCGGGACGTCGGAAAATTCATCGTTCAAGATGCGCTCACACCCGCTGATGGCGTCTTCCAGGCCCACCACTTTGCCCGTTAGGCCCGTGAACTGCTCCGTGGTGACGAAGGGTTGGGTCAAAAACCGCTCCAGCCGCCGGGCCCGCTGCACCACCTGCCGGTCCTTCTGGGAGAGTTCCTCCAGCCCCAGCATGGCGATGATGTCTTTGAGCTCCTCGAATTCCGCCAGCATCCGGCGGACCTCCTGGGCCACCCGATAGTGCCTCTCCCCGGCCACGGCAGGGCTCAGCATCTTTGACGAGGACCGGAGGGGGTCCACCGCCGGGTAGAGGCCTTCGGCCGCTCGTTTCCGGGAAAGGATCACCGAAGCCGAAAAGTGGGCGAAGGTGTGGGTGGCGGAGGGGTCGGTGAAATCGTCGGCGGGCACGTACACCGCCTGGATGGAGGTGATGGCTCCGTTGGCCGTGTTGGAGATCCTCTCCTGGAGCTCGGAAATCTCCGTGGCCAGGGTGGGCTGGTAGCCCACCCTGGAAGGCATCTTCCCCAAAAGGCCCGATACCTCGGACCCGGACTGGACGAAGCGGAAGATGTTGTCGATCAAGAGGAGGACGTCCTTTTTGTCTACATCGCGAAAATACTCGGCCATGGTCAGGGCTGCGTGCCCCACCCGGAAGCGGGCCCCCGGCGGCTCGTTCATCTGCCCGAAAATCATCAGGGTGTTGTCCAGAACCCCCGCATCCCGGATGTCCCGGTACAGCTCTTCGGCTTCCCGGGAGCGCTCGCCGATGCCGCAGAAGATGCTGACCCCTTCATGCTTTCCCACCGTGTTGTTGATGAGCTCGGTAATCAGCACCGTCTTTCCCACCCCGGCACCGCCGAAGAGGCCGGCCTTACCGCCCCTCTCCAGAGGGGCCATCAGGTCCAGGGCCTTGATCCCCGTCTCAAAAATCTCGGAGGTGGTGGACCGCAGGGAGATGGCCACGGGGGAGTTATAGATGGACCGCTTTTCCACCCCCTCGAGGGGTTCCTTTCCGTCGATGGTCTCGCCGAAGACGTTGAACATCCGCCCCAGGGTCTTCTCCCCCACAGGAACCTGGATGCTGACGCCCCGGTCCGTGACCCGGGACCCCCGGGAGAGGCCGCTGGTGGGGGAAAAGGCGATGCCCCGCACCATGTTGGGGCCGGGGTGGGCTACCACCTCGATGATGACGCCCTCGTCGGGGCCGGCGGTGAGCATGTTGTGGATGGGAGGGACCCTCCCTGAAAAATGGGCATCCACCACACTGCTCCGCACGGCCACCACCGTCCCCGTATTTAGTTCCCTTTCAACTGCTGCAGGTTCCCCGACTCCCGCTGCCATGGTTTGCCCCCTTCGTAATACTCATGAAGTTTACCAGGAAGATGCCCGGTATTCCCTTACCTGAGGTCCAGGCACCCCCCACTTTTCCCTGCGGAAGGATGCCATTATCCTGTACCATTCGCCACACCCCCCGTGCCTTCCTGCATGGAAAGATAAAAGAAGGACCACCGGGCTTGCATCTCCGGGGTCCTTAGTTCAAGCAGGCCGGCAGCAGTCATCCTGCCTGTCCACATCACCCCATTCGGAGGTGTGAGACGGCATTCTTCGGGACTTGGTTCCTGCGCCGTGTCTATACCTATATATACCATTGCATAT
>PWVN01000130.1 GCA_003561835.1 Syntrophomonadaceae bacterium | reverse complement strand
GGGTCCAGGTCGAAGACGGCAAAATCGGGATATACCAGGCTGTCCGTGGAGGAAAGCCAGGGATGGATCTCCAGGCACCCCAGGTTGGCCAGCCAGGCCAGGCTGGCCTCGTCCTCCACCAGGATGTAGTTGGTCACCTTCCCCTCCCCCTCGGAGGCGATGGGGAAGGTTTTGATCCAGGAGGGAGCGTGCTCGGGGCAGTTTTTCTGGTAAAAGCTCTTACCGTCGATGCCGTCGGGAAAGCGCTGGAAATTCACGGGCCTGCCCTCCAGGTACGTAAGAAGGTGGGGGGCCATGTCCGTATAGTACTTGATCAGGTCGAACTTGGTGTAGCCATCCCTGGGCCAGTAGACCTTTTCCAGGTTGGTCAGCTTTACCTCTTGACCGGCTATCATGACAGACGAATCCATGAATGCACCTCACTTCAATGTCCAGTCCCCCTCCCGGTAAGGGAGGAACCCTTTGGCCCGGGGGGAGCGAAACTTCAAATCCGGAGTCCACTCGGCATACTGGACCTTGAGGCCCAGGGTGGGCTCCAGCCATACCCCCTCCAGGGAGGCCTCCAGCCGGGGAGGGTTGGCAAAGGGGGGCGCCTCCCGGCGAAAGGGGTAGAGTTCCCGGTGCAGGGCCTGCAGTTCCGCCTCCTTGAGGCCGGAGCTCACCCGGCCCAGGTAGAGGAAAGCCTCCCCCCGGTAGGCCCCTACCAGAAGGGTGGAAACCCGCCCCCCTTTCAGGGCATAGCCTCCCAGGAGGCAGTCCTGAAAGCGGGAGGTTTTGACCTTGAGCCACTCCGCCGTCTTTTGGCCCGCCCGGTAGGGGCTGCCCCTCTTCTTGGCCACCAGGCCCTCCATCCCCCTCTCCTCCATGGCCCTGAAAAGCCCCGGGCCGTCCCTGTGGCTTTGTGTTAAAAAAAGGCCGGGCCCAACCCGGAGGTGCTTCTCCAAAAGGGCCAGGCGTTCCTCCAGGGGACGGCCCATCAGGCTCTCCTCTCCCAGGTAGAGGAGGTCGAAGGCCATGAAGTGAACGGGCACCTCTTCTCTCAGGCCTGCGGTTACCCCCTTCACCAGATCCCGCCGGAGGACCCGGGGGAAGCTGGGGGTCCCCCCCTCTCCCAGGGCGATAATTTCCCCGTCCAGGACCCCCTCCAGCCCGCCCAGGGCTCCGGCCAAAAAAGCCAGCTCGGGGTACAGGTGGGTTTTCCTCCGGAGTCGGCGGTTCTGGAGCCTGAGCCCCCCGCCTTCCAGAAAGGCCAGGTAGCGGACCCCGTCCCACTTGACCTGGTAGATGAAGCGCGGGTCCTGAAAGGGCCCCTCCCGGTGCCGGGGTTCCATGGGCTTGATGGCAGCAGGGTATGCCATCTCCTAGGAGCCGGCGGCCCTTTTCTTTTTGCCCCCGGCCCCGGCCCGCTTCTTCTCCGCCTCCTGGGTCTTCTTGGCCATATCCACGCTGGCCTTCAGGGCGTCCAGCAGGTCCACCACCTTCCCCTCTTCCCGGGCGGCGGGGACCTCCACTTCCTGCCCCTCCACCTTGGCCCGGATGATGTTTAGGAGGAGCTCCCGGTACTGGTCGTGATACTTTTTGGGGTCAAACTTTTCCGCCAGGTTCAGGACCAGCTCCCGGGCCATCTTCAGTTCGTTGTCGTGGACCTTGATCTCCCGGGCGGGGGAGGGGATGGCCGCCGGGTCCCGGATCTCATCGGGGAAGAACATGGTCTCCATGACCAGCATCTCCTTTTGGTAAACCCGAAGAACCGCCAGGGATTCCTTGGTGCGAATGACCACCCGGGCGACGCCCACCTTACCCGTATCCTCCATGATACGGCGCAGGAGGGTGTAGGCCTTCTCCCCCATTTCCCCCGGACCCAGAAAGTAGGTCTTGTCGTAGTAAATGGGGTCAATCTCCGCCAGGTCCACAAAGTCCAGGATATCGATGGTGCGGCTGCGCTCATCGGGGATGTTCTCCAGGTCCTCATCACCAATAATGACAAAACGGTTTTTCTCGTATTCATAGCCCCGGACGATCTCCTCCGCCGGTACTTCCCGGTTGCAGGCGGGGCAGACCCGCTGGTATTTGATGGGGGTATGGCACTCCCTGTGCAGGAAGCGAAACTTCACATCCTTTTTCTCCGTGGCCGGGTACAGGCTGATGGGGATACTGACCAGCCCGAAGCTGATGGCCCCCTTCCACATGCTGCGCATCGTCTCACATCCCTTGTGTGTTTTCCTTTTTAGTATTGGAAGAATGACGGGGGGCTATGCAAAGACCGCGGCAGCGATGGGAACAAAAAAGGGAAAGCCGGGCTTTCCCTGAATTGCAGAGTTTATGTTCTTTCGAAATAGCTTTCTTTCGGGAGCCCCCTCCCGCAGCCCCCGACTGCGGGAGGGGCCTTAAAGCTGCTCCTCGATTTTATCCTTCAGCTGTTCCTTGGACATGAAGCCCACCAGGGTGGCCACGTCCTTCCCTCCCTTGAAGAGGATCATGGTGGGGATGCTCATAACCCCGAAACGGCCGGCGCTCTCCTTGTTCTCATCCACATTCACCTTGACCACCTTCACCTTGCCCGCCATATCCCCCGCCAGGTCTTCCAGGACGGGCCCCAACATCTTGCAGGGACCGCACCAGGGGGCCCAAAAGTCCACCAGGACAGGGCCCTCGGCTTGCAGGACTTCCTGTTCAAAGTCGGCATCACCGGCATTGACAATGTGTTCACTCATCTGAATCTCCTCCTGACATCTTTTTTCTTGTCTTCCCGGGAGAAAGGGTTTCCTATTCCCCTTCTTCCAGATATTTAACGGCACTGACGGCGGCCACAGCCCCGTCGGATACAGCGGTGGCCACCTGCCGCAGGGTCTTGATCCGCACGTCGCCGGCGGCAAAGAGGCCGGAGATATCCGTCTCCATGTTCTCTCCCGCTTCCAGGAACCCCCCGGCATTTTTCTTCAGGGGGAGGCCCTTGAGAAAGGAAGTGTTGGGGTCGTTGCCCACGTAAAAAAATATTCCGTCGGCCTTAAGCACTTTTTCCTCTTCCCGGGCTAGGTCCTTCAGGATTACCCTTTCCACCTTGTTT
>PWVN01000162.1 GCA_003561835.1 Syntrophomonadaceae bacterium | reverse complement strand
GTGCCGGCACGGCTAATCAGGGTGGTACCGCGGAATACCTCCGTCCCCGAATATGGGGCGGGGTTTTTTTATTATCCAAAGGGATACAGGAGGCCCTGCAGCGGCCGAAGGCCAAGGGGCTTTCAAGATCCGGGCGTTGCGGGTAATTATCACAGAGAAGGGTGTGGGTGAAGCATGCGGATCGGGATTATCGGGTACGGGAAGATGGGGGCCATCATCCGGGAGAAGGCCCTGAAAAGGGGGTACCAGGTGCCGGTGGTCATCGACCGGAAGAGCACCGCCGGGGAAGTAACGGGACGGGAGCTCACCCCCAAAGACCTCCCCCTGGACGTGGTCCTGGACTTCAGCGAGCCGAAATCCGTGGTCGACAATATCGCGGGCTACGGGGAGATGAAGCTGACCGCCGTCATCGGGACAACGGGCTGGTACCACGAGATGGAGCGGGTGGCCGCGGTGGTTGCGGAGAGGGGCATCGGTTTGATCTGGTCGAGCAATTACTCCCTGGGGGCCAACCTGTTTTTCCACCTGGTGAAGCTGGCCGGCAGGGCCATGAACCGGTTTCCCCAGTATGACGTCATGGTCCACGAATACCATCACCGCCACAAAGTGGACTGCCCCTCCGGTACGGAGCAGGTCCTCGGCCAGATTCTTATGGATACCCTGGACAGGAAAGGTTCGGCGGTGACCGGCCCCCTGGACCGGCCCCTGCAAGATTTTGAACTCCACATCTCATCCACCCGGGGCGGCTCCATCCCGGGCACCCACCAGGTCATCTTCGACAGCGATGTGGATACCATCCTTCTGGAGCACAGCGCCCGGGACCGCAGCGGGTTTGCCGAAGGGGCCCTGGCGGCGGCGGAGTGGGTCCGGGAACGGAAGGGCCTTTTCACCATGGCGGACATGATGCAATCCATTATCGGAGGTGGCGAAGATGAAAAATCTGTTTAGGGGAGTGTACACGGCTTTGATTACCCCCTTCACCGGCACAGGGGCCGTGGACATCGGGGCCTTTAAAAGGCTGGTGGAGTACCAGATCAGCTCCGGCATCGACGGGCTGGTGCCCTGCGGGACAACGGGCGAGAGCTCGACTTTAACCCACGACGAGCATGACCGGGTGATCGCCCTCACCGTGCAGTACGCGGCGGGCCGGGTCCCGGTGGTGGCCGGTACGGGCAGCAATTCGACGGTGGAAGCCGTACAGCTCTCCCAGCATGCGGAGCAGTCCGGGGCCGATGCCGTCCTGCTGGTGAACCCCTATTATGTGAAACCCACCCAAAAGGGGCTCTACCTTCATTTCAAGGCCGTGGCCGAGGCGGTATCCATCCCCTGCATCCTCTACAACATCGAGAGCCGGACGGCGGTCAACCTGGAAAACGAGACCCTGGGCAAATTGATGCAGGAATGCCCCAACATTGCGGGGGTCAAGGAGGCCTCAGGCAACCTGGCCCAGATGCAGGAATTGATCGGGCTGCGCCCCCCGGGGTTCAGCGTCCTTTCCGGCGATGACAACATGACCGTTGACCTGGTGGAAGCCGGAGGGGACGGGGTTGTTTCCGTGGCGGCCAACCTGGCCCCCCGCCGGATGCGGGAGATGGTTCACAGGGCCTTAGAGGGGGACATAGGGGGGGCCAGGGAACTGGAGAAGGGGCTGGAGCCCCTCTTTAAGGCGGCCTTCGTGGAGACCAACCCCATCCCCATCAAGGCGGCCCTGGCCATGAAGGGGTGGTGCCTGGAAACCTTCCGGCTGCCCATGTGCCCCCTTTCCAGGGAAGAGTATTACGCCGTTATCCGGGACGCCATGGCCGGGCTGGACATCCCGGAGGCGGAAAGGACAAAGAGGAGGGAAGGTTAAGTGGCAAGGATCAATTCACACTACCGGAAGCTCATGGCGGGGTACCTGTTCCCCGAGATCGGCCGGAGGGTAAGCCGCTTTCAGCGGCAGAACCCGGGCAAAAAAATCCACCGTTTAGGGATCGGCAACACCACCGAGCCCCTCACCCCGGCCGTCCTGGCCGGGCTGCGGGAAGGGGTGGACCGCCTGTCTAAAGCGGAGACCTACACCGGTTACGGGGATGAGCAGGGGGACGAGGACCTGCGGCTGGCCCTAACCCGCTTTTACGCAAGCCGCGGTATATCCCTCGATCCCGGGGAGGTATTCATCAGCGACGGCGCCAAGTCCGATGCGGCGAACATCCAGTCCATCTTCAGTGCCGACAGCCAGGTTGCCGTGCAGGACCCCGCCTATCCCGTCTATGTGGACACCAACGTCATTGCCGGCCGCTCCGGCGCCTATGACGCCGCTTCGGGCAATTTCCCGGGCTTTGTCTACATGGCCTGCACCCGGGAGAACAACTTCGTCCCCGAACCCCCGGCGGGGGAGGTGGACCTGATCTACCTGTGCAGCCCCAACAACCCGACGGGGGCGGTGGCCACCCACCGGGAGCTGAAACGCTTCGTGGACTATGCCCGGGAACGCCGGGCGGTGCTCATCTTTGACGCGGCTTACGCCGAATTCATCTCGGATCCCGGCCTTCCCCGCTCCATCTATGAAGTGGACGGGGCCAAGGAGTGCGCCATCGAGATCAACAGCTTCTCCAAGACGGCCGGGTTTACCGGGGTGCGCCTGGGCTTTACCGTCGTGCCGAAGGCCCTGGTTGTGGCCGGCAGCGAACCCGAAGAGGTCCACCGGCTCTGGCTCCGGCGGCAGACCACCTTTTTCAACGGGGCGTCCAATATTGCCCAGCGCGGCGGCCTGGCCGCCCTCTCCCGGGAGGGCCTGGAGGAATGCGCCCGACTGGTCGGGTACTACATGGAAAACGCCCGCATCATCAGCGAGGGGATCGCCTCTGCCGGGCTGGCCTTTTACGGCGGGGTCAATGCGCCGTACCTGTGGGTGAAAACCCCCGGGGAGATGCCCTCCTGGGATTTTTTTGACAAGCTGCTGGAGGAAGCCCAGGTGGTGGGCACACCGGGTTCCGGTTTCGGCCCTTCGGGGGAAGGGTACATCCGGTTGAGCGCCTTTGGCCACCGGGGGGATATCGAGGAAGCGGTGGAGAGCATCAGGACCAATCTCAAGCTGTAGAGGAAAACAAGAAAATGGGGAGGCAGACGCCCATGCGCAAAAGAGATGTGCCCCTTACCGGGGCAGAACTGGAGAAGATCGCCGCCAGGTACCCCACCCCCTTCCATGTGTATGATGAGAAGGCCATCAGGGAAAACGCCCGGGCCTTTTACCGGGCCTTCTCCTGGGTAAAAGGCTTCAAAAACTATTTCGCCGTCAAAGCCTGCCCGAACCCGGCCCTCCTGGGCATCCTGGGGGAAGAGGGGATGGGCGTGGACTGCAGCTCCCTTCCCGAGCTGCTGCTGGCCGAGAGGTCCGGGTTTTCGGGGGAAGAGATCATGTTCACCTCTAACGATACGCCGCCCCACGAGTTTGTCGAGGCCGCCCGCCTCGGGGCCGTCATCAACCTGGATGACATCAGCCATATCGATACCCTGGAACAGAGGGCCGGCATACCGGAGATGATATCCTTCCGCTACAATCCCGGGGACCTGCGGGGCGGGAACGGGATCATCGGCGAGCCCCAGGAGGCCAAATACGGGGTGCCCAGGGACCGGATCGTTGAAGCCTACCGCCTGGCCCGGGAGAAGGGGGCCCGGCGCTTCGGCCTGCACACCATGGTCGCTTCCAATGAACTTAATGAGAGCTATTTTGTGGAAACGGCCCGCATGCTCTTTGAACTGGCGGTGAAGATCCAGGAGGAAACCGGCATCCGGGTGGAGTTTGTCAATATGGGGGGCGGCATCGGCATCCCCTACCGGCCGGAAGACGGGGCCGTTGACCTGGCCCAAGTATCCGCCGGGATGCAGGAGTTCTACCGGCAAACCATCGTCCCTTCGGGGCTTGACCCCGTGAGAATCGTCTTCGAGTGCGGCCGCTTAATCACCGGCCCTTACGGGTACCTGGTCAGCAGGGTGCTCCACGTGACGCGGAAATACAAAAACTATGTGGGCCTGGACGCCTGCATGGCCAACCTGATGCGGCCGGGTATGTACGGGGCCTATCACCATATCAGCGTACCCGGCAAGGAAGGCCTGTCCCGGGACTCAATCTACGACGTGACGGGATCCCTGTGCGAGAACAATGACAAATTCGCCGTCAACCGGCCCCTGCCGAAAATCCAGCCCGGCGATTTGCTGGTCATCCACGATACCGGGGCCCACGGACATGCCATGGGTTTCAACTACAACGGGAAGCTCCGGTCGGCGGAGCTGCTGCTCCGGGAGGACGGCTCCGTCAGGCTGATCCGCCGGGCGGAAACCGTGGATGATTATTTTTCCACCCTCCGGTTTCCGGGGGCTTCGGTCAGGGTATGATTTCCCGTTCTTGAATAGACGTAAAAAAACCGGCCGGGGGGGGGAACCCTGCCCGGCCGGTTTTTTTATCAGGGACAAAGATCACCCGCAGCATGACCGGAATTGAAGTGTTGAAATTTTCCCTGTATGTGCTAACATAGGTGCTAGGGGAAAAATATAATCCTTATTCCAATAAGGACCCCGCCATTTTTTTATATGCCTGGGGGGTTAGACCGGATGAATCTCTTTCACGCACCGGAAAAAAAGACCGTGTTTTTTCCGGTGATGCTGGGTTTGGCCCTTCTCCTGGCCGTCCTGGTGGTCCTGATCTTCGCCAGGGGACCGGCAGAGGAGGAAAAAACCCTGTTGATCAGTGAGTTTATGGCCAGCAACCGCTTTGTCCTGGAGGATGAGGACGGGGATTATGCCGACTGGATTGAGCTGCACAACCCCGGCGGAGAACCCGTGAACCTGGAGGGTTACTGGCTTTCCGACGGTCCCCCGGCCGCCCTGAAGTGGGTTTTCCCGCCGGTGGTTTTAGAACCCGGGGAGTACCTGGTGGTCTTTGCCTCGGGGAAGGACCGTCGGGACCCGGAAGGGGAGCACCTGCACACCAACTTCCGCCTCAACCGGCAGGGTGATTCGCTGGTTCTGGGCCGGCCCGACGGGGAAATCCTGGATGAGGTTTCCTTTGAGGAGAAGCTGCCGGCCAACGTTTCCTACGGCCGCCTTGGGCCGGGAGAAGAGGAATGGGCCTTCTTTCTGGACCCCACCCCGGGAGGGCCCAATAACACCCGGCCCCACGACGCCGTCCTGGACCTGCCCCCCCTGGCGGGAGGCTTCCCCGTCTACATCAACGAGTTTCTCGTCACCAACCGGACATCCCTGATGGACGAAGACGGGGACCTGCCCGAATGGATCGAGTTTTACAATTCCGGGATAGAAGCCATCAGCCTAGAGAACTTCTGGCTGTCGGACAAAAAAAGCAACCCCTACAAATGGAGGTTCCCGGAGGTAACGATCCAGCCGGGGGAGTACCTGGTGGTCTTTGCTTCCGGGAAAAACCGCCTGGATCCGGAGGGTGAATACCTGCACACGGACTTCGGCTTGAACGACAGAGATGACGAACTGGTCTTTAAAACCCCCGATGGCCGGGTCATCGACCTGATTCCCATCCGGGACCAGTATACCGATATCTCCTTCGGACGGGACCCGGGGGATCCTGGCACCTGGCTCTATTTTACCCGCCCCACGCCGGGGGAGGCCAATTACACCCACGGCTTCGAGTCCCTGGCCGGCTCCGGCCCTGTCGAGAAAGGGAAGCTGCACATCAATGAGGTCATGGCGGAGAACCTGACGGCCATCGCCGACGAGGACGGGGATTACTCTGACTGGGTCGAGCTCTACAACTCCTCGGAAGGCCCCATCCGCCTGGAAGGCTTCGGCCTCTCCGACAGGGAAGACGACCCCTTCCGCTGGAAGTTTCCCGATGTTACCATAGAGCCCGGGGAGTACCTGCTGGTCTTCGCTTCCCGCAAGGACCGGCGAAACCCGGAAAAGGGGAACCTGCATACGAATTATCAGATCCAGGGCACCGGGGAGACCATCCTGCTCTGCCACCCTTCCGGCATCGTCATCGACCGGCTGCCCACGGGACAGCTCTCCCCCGACGTTTCCATCGGCAGGTACCCCGACGGGAACAGCGACAGCCGCCGCCTCTTCCTCAGTTCCACTCCCGCAGGGCCCAATTCCTCGGAAAACTACACGGGGTATGCTCCTCCCCCGGCGGTTTCCCATCCGGGGGGGTTTTACCCCGGCCCCATCCGGGTGACCCTGGAAGCCTCCTCTGCCGGCGCTGCCCTTCACTATACCTTAAACGGCAGCGAGCCCTTCGCTGAATTATCCCGCTTGACCCGGCCCCTGCGGATTACCGGCTCCACCAGCCTGCGTCCCCCCTCCTACCAGGAGGGGACCCACTACACGGGCCCCATTGAGATCGCCAAAACCACCGTCCTCAGGGCCCGGGCCTACCAGGAGGGCAGGCTGCCCAGCACCACCGTCAACCGCACCTATTTTATCGGCGAAGAGCACACCCTGCCGGTGCTGTCCATCCTGACGGACCCCGATGGCATGTTTGACCCCGTCCACGGCATCTATATGCGGGGCCGGGGGGCCTCCAGCACCTTCCCCCACAAGGGGGCCAATTTCTGGAAGAGCACCGAAGTCCCCATCCACCTGGAGCTTTACGAGGAAACCGGCCGGCTGGGCTTCAGCTTCGATATGGGCCTGCGCATCGCCGGGGCCTACAGCCGGGCCGACCCCCAGAAGTCCTTCAACGTTTACGCCCGCAACATCTACGGGTACAACGAGTTTACCTACCCCTTCTTCCCCGATTTTTACCCGGAGAAGCCCCTGACCAACAAAGCCCTGACCCTGCGAACCTCGGGTCAGGACTTCCGGTATACCAAGATCCGGGACATCTTCATGACCACCCTGCTGGCGGGCACCGGCCTGGATTACCAGGCCCACCGCCAGGCCGTCCTCTACATCAACGGGGAGTACTGGGGCATATACAACATCCGGGAGAGGATCAACGAGCATTTTCTTGCCTACAACCACGGGGTGGACGCCGATAAGTTGGACATTCTCCAGGGGAACGGCTGGGTCCGGGCCGGCTACAACAGCCACTACGTACAGATGCGAAACTTTATCCGGGCCCGGGACATGTCCCGGGCCGAGAACTACGAGTACATCCAGACCCAGATGGATGTCCAGAACTACATCGATTACTGGGTGGCCCAGATCTATTTCGCCCAGACGGATTCGGCCAACATCCGCTTCTGGCGGGAGCAGAGCGAGGAGGGCCGGTGGCGCTGGATCACCTTCGACCTGGACTGGGCCTTCTGGGTCAACAACTACGACCACAACACCCTGCGCTTCGTGACCAACCCGGCGGGGACGGGCTACGGCCGCAATCTCAGCACCGTCATCATGACGAACCTGCTGAAGAATCCGGATTTTCGCGACCTCTTCATCGAGAGGTTGGCCTATCACCTCAACTACACCTTCGAAACCGGGCGGGTCCTCACCCTCATCGACGAACTGGTGGCAAACATCGAACCGGAAATGCCGCGGCAGCTGGAAAGATGGGGGGGGAGCATGAGCAGGTGGAACTCCGAGGTGGATGTGCTGCGCACCTTTGCCGAACGCCGCCATGCCTACCTGCTGCGCTACATCAAAAATTACTTCAAATTGAGCAGCGATGAGATGAAGATCTTTTATGCGTACAACTGACCTGCTGGCAGTTACCTAACGATAGCTGTGCAGTCCCGGCAGCAGCACATTGACGCCGATATAGGTGAAAAGGACGCAGGCAAAGCCCAGGATGGCGAACCAGGCGGCCTTTTTCCCTCCCCAGCCCCGGGTGAACCGGGCATGCAGGTAGATGGCGTAGATGAACCAGGTGATCAAAGACCAGGTTTCCTTGGGGTCCCAGCCCCAGTACCTTCCCCAGGCCTGTTCCGCCCACACGGCCCCCGTCACGATGACCAGGGTCTGGAACAAAAACCCGAAGGCGACGGTCTTGTAGATGAAGTCGTCTATAACGGCCAGGGACGGGAACTTCCCCGCCACAAAGCCCAGCTGCCCCGATTCTTCCCTGCGGGCGCGGTACAGGTACATGAAGGCCAGGCCGCAGGCTATGGCAAAGGATCCGTAGGCGAAGATGGCCGTACCCACATGGAATTTCAACCACCAGCTCTGGAGGGCGGGCATGAGGGGCCTAATATCCCTGGGCAGGGTGGCGGCATAGGCCATGACGATGATGGCAAAGGGCATGACGAAGGCCCCGAACACCTGGTACCGGGCCCTGTACCTCTGCTCCAGGATGATGTAGCAGAGGACGATTCCAAAGGCGAAGACGCTGGCGAACTCGTACTGGTTGCTCAGGGGGGCCCGCTGGGCCTCCACGGTTCTCAGTACGATGGCTGCAGTGTGGGTAAAAAGACCGGCCGCGGCAATGTAAGTTGCCCGCTTCCCGGCGCTATTCTTCCCGGAAGTAAAGTAATAGACATAAAAAATTGCTGCCAGGATATAAAGGGCAAAGGTCGAAACAAAGAAAGCCTGCTCCGAGAATACCGGGTCCATCACTGACCACCTCCGACTGTTTTCAACTTCTCCGTGATTTGCTCAAACTCCAGGCCGAAGCCGACTTTGTTGCGGTAGCTGGTGCCCGCCACCAGGGCAACTCCGTCTTCCCCCTGCCGGACCCAGATCCTGCGGGGGTATATATAAAAACAGAGGAATAACCCCACAATCAGGAGGATGGAGGCGAAGAGGGCCAGGGGTTTCCCCGGCTGCTTGATGATCTGCAAGCCGGTGTAGTTCCTGTAACCTGCGAATTCCATGGTAAAGCCGTCCACCAGATCGATCTCCCTGCCGATGGGCTCGATGTAGAACTGCTCTCCGATAACCTGGCCGTGATGGTCCTGGAACTGGAACACGACTCCCGGGTTGGCCGGATAGACGGACCGGGTGGTGGGCATGCCGCCCTGGGTCATGGTGAAATCGGGGAAGAAGCGCAGCACGTTCACATAAATCCCCAGGGGGTGATAAAAACCCCGCTGCCCGTCGGTCAGCAGCATCTCTTCCCCTTCGCCGGTGACGGTATTGGTGAAAACCACATCTACCCCCCAGCCGTAGGTGGATTGATAGAAGTTTACGCCCCGGTGCCTCAGGGGCCTGTTGACAAAGATGGTCTCCTGCTTCACTTCGATCCCGTTTTCTATGACCGTCAGGGTGCTGTAGTACTGCTCAACGCTCCTGTCGTCCCTGTAGGCGATGGTAAAGTCGTCGATTCGCACATCAAAGCCGTACTGGGGTAGTTCGATGAGCCGGCCGGCAAACCCGGCGGCCCCGCCTTCGTCGCCGGCCACCACCCCGTAAAACCCCGCCGCCAGGATCAGGACGAGACTGATGTGGGTGACCAGGGACCCCAGGTACCCGAAGCGCCCCTTATCGGCGCTGATCAGATATTTTCCGTCATCAAAGGAGATACCCGTCCGGAAACCCTTCTTTTTCAGTGCTTCTGCCAGCACTTCAGGCCTTTTGGCGGCGGCAATCTCCGCCCTGTTTTCCAGGGAGTCGAGCCAGCCCGGACTGGCATCCGTCTTGAGGACGTGAACTCTCTTCATTATGCCGGGAAAACGGTTGATGCTGCAGACCAGCAGGCTGGCGGCCGTCACGGCCAAGGTCCCCATAAACCACCAGGACGTGTACACCCTTTCCATGGCTTCCCCATGCTCCAGGAAGGTTGCTGCGTAAAGGGACATGACGGTCAGGGCCAGAAGCAGCCCGATCCCCACCCGCATGGAACTTAGGAAATCCCAGATTTGCTGAGAAATCCCCTTCTCTTCCTGCCTGTTCAAAACCATCACTCCCTGTCTTTTTGCCACCTATTAGTTTGCCCGGGGGAGGGGTAAATCTAGACTTCTATTCGCTGCGCCAGGCCCAAATTCCTTTTTTAATGTGGGACAGGGGGACAGGGACCTTGTCCCACTTTATCGTTCTCCCTTTCTCCTTGGCCTTTCTCAAACCCGGCCTCTGGGGTAGGACAGGGGGACAGGGACCTTGTCCCACTTTATCGTTCTCCCTTTCTCCTTGGCCTTTCTCAAACCCGGCCTCTGGGGTAGGACCCCAGGACCTTCACATAGGGCACCCTCCCGGCCATCTCGGCGAGGACGGCAGCGGCCCTGGTTTCCAGCCGGTGGCCGATAAAATCCAGAAAGAAGATGTATTCTCCCAGTTCCTTTTTGGTGGGGCGGGATTCAATCTTCGACAGGTCAATTTCCTCCAAGGCAAAGAGCTCCAGGATGCGGTAAAGCCTGCCGGGGCCGGCCTCCACCGTAAAGAGGAGGGAAGTCCTGTCCCTGCCTGTGGGCGGGGCATCTTTTTTGCCCAGGACGACGAAGCGGGTTTTGTTGCTGCCTGCCTTCCCGCATGCTACGGGCATCAACAGCTGCAAGCCGTAGAGGCCGCCGCTCCCCCTGGCCCCCAGAGCCCCCCGCGGCCCTCCCTGCCTCGCCACCCCGGCAACGGCTTCCGCTGTGCTCAACTGAGGGACCTCCTTAACCCCGGGGAAATGCTGCCGGATGAAGGGGCGGCTTTGGGCCAGGGCCTGGGGGTGGGAATGGATTTCCGTCAAATCTCCCGCCCCGATGCCCGGCGGGGCAAAGAGGTAATGGGCCACCGGGAGGATGACCTCTCCGCAGATGTGGATGCCCCGGGCCTCCGCCAGCAGGTCCAGGGTCAGCCCCACAGACCCTTCCCGGGAGTTTTCCAGGGGTACAACGCCGAAGGCGGCCCTGCCCCGCTCCACCGAAGCCACCACCTCCTCCAGGCTCGGCAGGGGGACCAGGGAGGGTTTCTCTTGCGACTTTGCCCATGTGTGGGCCGCCTCACCGCAAAAGGTTCCCGGGGGCCCCAGGTAACCGATAACCGCTGTCATTGCCCTTCACCTCCTGCGGCTGCTGCAGGGTACTCCGGAGAGGAGAGAGTCCTTCCCAGGGCTGCGGAGAGTAGGGAGAGCTCTTCCATGAGGTGGTGGAAGTTCGCCGGGGTCAGGGACTGGGGCCCGTCGCAGAGGGCCCTGGAGGGGTCACAGTGCACCTCCACGATAAGCCCGTCCGCCCCGGCTGCCAGGGCGGCCTTGGACAGAGCGGGCACCAGGCGCCAGTCGCCGCCGCTGTGGCTGGGGTCTGCCAGGACCGGGAGGTGGCTCAACCTCTTCACCAGGGGGATGGAGCTGACATCCAGGGTGGCCCGGGTGGCGGTTTCAAAGGTCTTGATGCCCCGCTCGCAGAGAATGACCTGGTAATTCCCGGTGGCCAGGATGTATTCGGCGGCCATCAACCATTCCTCCACGGTGGCGGCAAAGCCCCGCTTCAACAGCACCGGCAGGCCGGATTCCCCTGCCTCCCGCAGGAGGGAAAAGTTCTGCATGTTCCGGGCGCCGATCTGAATGATATCCGCATACCGGCTGACCACCTCCACATCGGTAGGGTTCACCGCCTCCGTAACGATGAGGAGCCCCGTTTCTTTCCTGGCGTTGGCCAGCATCTTCAGCCCCGCCTCGGCCAGCCCCTGGAAGCTGTATGGGGAACTGCGGGGCTTGAAGGCGCCGCCCCTGAGAATGCGGGCCCCCGCTCGCCGGACATGACGGGCTGTGCGCATCAACTGCTCCTCGCTTTCCACCGCGCAGGGGCCGGCCATGACCACCAGTTCCGGGCCTCCCAGGGCCAGGCCCCCCACCTTGACCACCGTGTCCTCCGCTTTCACCTCCCGGCT
>PWVN01000239.1 GCA_003561835.1 Syntrophomonadaceae bacterium | reverse complement strand
AGATCAGCATGCGCGATCGGAGTACTGGAGCGGAGATAGACTCAGCCTGGGTCCGAGAGTCGTTTCGCATCCAAGTCACTGTGAATCAAGGTTCGCCTGCGGAGGTTCGGGTCTCTAATGATAACACGCATGGTGCGGTGCATCCAGAATCATGGACGCCTTGGTACACATGGGACGGGGACAGTCTTGATCTGATCGACGAAGACACACGTAGCCTCATGACAGTGTTTCGAAGCGGCGGTCCGAAGCAAGTTTGGGTGCAGGTCAGGGATCTGGGAGGCAAGATCACGTCCCATCATATCGAGTCCTTTGCCAACTTCTCATTTGCCCATATGACCGATACTCACATGGAATACCATTTAAGGCCGTTGAAATCGGTCGATCCGGAGGCAGAGTATTGGCTGGCTGCAGCGCTGCAAAAGCTGAAGACGCATGGTAACATGGGGCCTCAGTTCGTGTTGGTGACTGGTGACATTGTGGAGGCGGCCTACTTGAAGCATCTGCCTAGCAAGTTTGACCCTTTACCGGAGTGCCATGAGATGCCCTATTTCCAGGCCTTTTCTGACGTGGTAGACATGTTCAGTGCAATCCCGGTCTACACCGTACCCGGAAATCACGACCGATACTGCGCCACTCGTCTGATCTACTGGCCGTACAACAGGAATGCGGGGCTTCAATTGTACAACGATGTGCTAGGAGACAGACGTCCCCACAACGCAGAGACAATTTACACAACCGATTGTGGACATGATGACTACGCCTTTCGCTACGGAGGCCTAGAGTTTGTCGGAATCGACTCAGGTAGGACTGTATACGGGACACGGGAGTGGGAATTCATCCATGCAGATGGCTCTGGCCTGACAGATGACCAGCTTTACGCACTCGAAGAAGAGCTGGACAAAGATACCCCTAAGGTTGTCTTTATGCATCATCCGCTGTGGAATGATGATTCCAAACTGAGAGGTATCATCACAGACAACCGAACTCGGTTCAGGGATTTTACGTTAAGTCACCACGTACGATTAGTACTGGCCGGACATACACACAGTGGGTGGACCTACTCCTACCGTCCGGCGGGAGCAAACGTGCAGCATGTCACCACGCCTGCGACAGTTGGGAACGGGGCAGGATATCGGTTAATACACGTCATGCAGGACAATGATGGGCATGTAATGGTTGACCCGCAGCCAGTGACTCCCATTAGGCGCGAGGATTCAAGAGGGATTACCCTGCAAGCTGGTTCTCCTGTCGAACTCGAAGTGTATGACTCGGAGGGCCGGCGCGCGCACATCACGAAGGACGGCATCATCGCTGATGAGATACCCTATACCATCCACATGCCAGCACCATACCTGGGCCAGGATCAGCAAGAGGACACGCCACTAGGTAGGCTCATACTCTTTGATATTGATCAGGAATACCGGTATGTGGTTCGGGGCACAGACAGCGGTACCTACGACTTCGCTCTTCAACTGTGGGACGGCTCGGAGGAGAGCACGTGGTTCTTGGGCAAGGGTATTCCCTGTACTGAGACATCTGTTCACCACTACACCATCGACTGGGAAGCTCTCGCAGCTGGTGAAGAGGGAGTGACGATAGAGATAGACGATGATGGAGATGGCATCATCGATCACACCGTTACTGCCGGCAGCATGGTGGCATCGGTCGAGACCGCCACTGAAACGGGCACTGCTTTCTTCAAACCCAGCGATGGCGTGATCATGGACTTGGAAGCACTGCCAGCGATACCACGGGGCGCCCCAGCAGACGCCTTTCCACATGGCATGTTCCAGTTCACAGTCACCGAGATCGAACCCGGAGATACCGTGACCATAACCGTAGAGCTGCCTGAAGCAGTGCCGGACGACTTCTTGTGGTGGAAACATGATGGTGCCAGATGGCATTCACTCCCCATTGAACGGACTGCCGATCCTAACGTCATAACGATCACACTCACTGATGGGGTGTTTCCGGGGGACATAGATGGAGAGGCTGACGGCAAGATCACTGATCCAGGAGGCCCGGGAGGCCCGTTCGTGCCTCGAGAACTTGTCGTAGGCTGGGAAGGCTCATCGGTGGACAAAGCTGCTGTCATGGCACCGTGGATCACCCTTCTGGCAGCTATAGCAGGTGCAAGCCTCCTGGTCCTGAGACGCCGCCAGACCCAGAGCTGACACCGATCACTGTACACAACACGAGGGGCGGAGCTAGTCTCCGCCTCTCTCCCTTTCTGGTCCGTGGTCTATCCGGATGTCAACCTCTGGTCAGCATGTCCCTGATCCTCTGTTTCGCGTGCCCCAGTTGATGGCAATGCTGGTCTTGATCACCGACAGCCCTACGACAACTCGCACACCCTTTGCAGCACTCGATTACTGCTCCATGTAGCTGGAGTCATTGCCTCTTCACGAGAGGCCTGCTTCATCTGTCAGCAGCCCGGCTCGCCGGGATGCCCGCAGCAAGCCTGCCTCCTGGTCATCCTGATCATGTTGTTGCGCAGAACAAGGTAGAGCTTCCTGCGGAGAGGCATCCTGACCGACATGTTTGTGAAGACGTCCCGTAGTCTGGGCATTCCCTATCCTCTACCTCCAGTGAGATTCGTGGGTTCCGGTTCAGGAGCCTGCTGTATGTCGCTTCAGGTCGGATAGCTGCCTGAGATGCGACTTTTCTTCGGCGATGATCTTGTCGACGGCTGCATGCGCTCGCCCGGGCATTATCTCTTTCATCGTATAGTAGAACAGTATGACGTCCTTCTCAGCACCTATAGCGAGTTCCAGCGCCTTGATGTCGCTGTCCGCCTCGTTCGCCGTCTCGCTGGTCGCCAGGTCATCGGTGAAGATGGCATTGTCAACGAGCGCCTGAAGATAGTCCGCGTATTCCTGAGTGCAGGCCTCAGGCGTCCGGTCCTGAGCGACTTCAGATAACATGCCGCTGAAGACCTGAATATGCTCTCTCTCCATGTCGACGAGGTACCGGAAGACGCTGCGGACCGATTCATTGTCGGCCGATCTCATCATGACATCGTAGAAGGCGATACCTCTCTTCTCATTGCTGATAGCTATGTTCACGAGTTCGCTGGGGGAAAAAGT
>PWVN01000224.1 GCA_003561835.1 Syntrophomonadaceae bacterium | reverse complement strand
GAGGCCGATGACGATGCCCCCGGCCCAGAAGGGCCAGGGCCTGACAAAGACCACATGCAGGATGTTTTCCATCACTCCTCACCACCCGGCTCCATGGGGTACCCGGCTGCCGACCAGGCCGTGGTGCCCCCCACCACGTTGATGACCCGCTTAAAGCCCCGCTGCTTCAAAAGGCTGGCCGCCGTCATGGAGCGGTTGCTAGTGTTGCAGAGGACAACCACGGGGGTCCCGGCGTCCCACTTCTTGTAAAGCTCCCGAATATCCGGCGTCGGGGCCAAAGTGGTCCCTTTGATGTGTTCCTTCTGCCATTCCCCCTTGGCCCGGGTATCCAAAACCAGAGGGGATCCCTCCTCCAGCCAGCGGCGGAGGCGGCTGACGGGCAGGGTCTCCACGTGATCCACCGGGAGCCCCTGGTTGATCCAGCCCTCCTGATTGCCCTCCAGGTAGCCAACGATCCGGTCCAGCCCCACGTTGTAGAGGGTGCTCTTCACCTTCTGCAGCTGGCTTTCCTGCTCCAGCACCAGGAGCAGCTCCTCCTCCGGGGGGATGACCCACCCGGCAAAGGTGGCCAGGTTGCCGTACTGGCTGATGCTGTAGGCGCCCGGGATGTGGGCGGCGGCAAAGGACAGGTAGGGGCGGGTATCCAGAACCGTCATGCCCCCCTTCACGGCCTCCGCTGCCTCCCCGGCCTTCAGGGGCCGGGTTTTGACCAGGTCTTTGATCAGGTCGGGGCCCTGGCGGTTGATCTCGGAACAGCGGGCGAAGTGGTCCGGGGCCGACGGCATATCCGTCAGCAGGTCCTTCTTGAACCCGGCCAGGCTGGGATGCTGCAGGGCGTAGTTGAAACGCCTCTCGGTCCCGATGGTGCTCCACAGCTTGGCCGACAGGGCCCTGCCGCACAGGGACCCCATGCCGTGGGCCGGGTAGACCTCCACGTGGTCCGGCAGTTCCTTCAGGCGCAGCAGGCTGTGATAGAGGGCTTCCGCCAGTTCCTCCTCCTTGCTGGGGAAAAGGTCCGGCCGCCCCACATCCCCCACCAGCAGGGTGTCCCCCGTGAAGGCCAGCACGGGTTCCTCCCCCCGTTCCAGGTCTGTCACGATGTAGACGGCACAGTCCGGGGTGTGGCCCGGGGTTTCCAGGAGTTTGAAGCGAAGGTTTTCCACCTGGAACTCTTCCCCGTCGGCCAGGGCTTTGTGGGGGAAGCTGCACCCGGCGATCTCCGGGGCATAAATCCGGGCCCCGGTTTTTTCCGCCAGCTCCATGTGGCCGGACAGGAAGTCGGCATGCAGGTGGGTCTCCAGTACCGCCACAATCCGCATGTTGAAGGCCCTGGCCTGCTTCAGGTAGGGTTCGATATTGCGGACCGGGTCCACCACCGCACATTTGTCGCCGCTGCCGATCACGTAAGAACATTGGGCTATTCCCGGCGTGTAGATTTGGGCAAACTGCATCAGTATACCTCCATTCTTTATGGTTGTTACCGCCAAACGAGGGTGATGACTGCCGCGGCAGCCAACCCGCAGAAAAGGCTCAAAACCAGGCCCCCCCTGACAAAGGCGGCAGTGTCAAAGGGCGCCTTGCTCATCACCATGAGGGCCGCCTGGTGGGTTGGCAAGAGCAGGGTCATGTTGGACCCGGCAGCCACCGCCATCAGGGCAGCCCCGACCCCCAAACCTCCCCCCGCCGCCAGGCCCGCTGCCAGGGGGGCCATGAACACCGCAGCCGCCGCATTGTTGACGGCGTTGGATAGGGCGGAAGAAACAAAGATCAGCAGGAGGATCAGCAGGAAAGGGGGCACCCCTTCCGTGAACCCCGCCAGCACTCCCGAAAGGAGCTCCAGGGCCCCCGTATGCTCCAGGGCCTCTCCCATGCCCAGCATGGCCCCCAGGAAGAAGAGGATCTTCAGGTCCAAAGCCCGGTAGGCTCCGGGGAGCCTGATAATCCCGAAAAGATACATGAGGAGCACCGCGCCGCCGAAGCCCAGGGCCGGGTGCAGCAGGCCCGTGCTCACCGCCAGCACCGCCAGCAGGATGGCCGCGAAGGTGACCCGGCGCTCCCGGGTGGAAAAGGGCGCAAAGGGGATGACCCGGTCCGGCTCCGGGAGTTCCCCCGCCCCTTCCCCTGCCGGCATCCCGGCCGGGGCCCTGCCGGAGGCGCTGAACAGAAGCCAGGCCATCAGGAGCATGGCCAGACCGTGGGGGGCAAAATCGAACATCTTGAAGGACTCCCCCGTCAGGGAAAACATGTAGGAGGCGATGATGATGTTGGGAGCGCTGCCGATGAGGGTGAGGGTCCCGCCCAAAATGGAGGCGACTGCCAGGGGCAGACCGAAACTGCCGGGGCTCAAGCCGGACCGTTTTGCCATCCGCACGGCGGTGGGCAGCATCAGCCCCACGGCGCCCACGTTGTTCATGAAGGCGGAGAGCAGGGACCCGGCCGCGGCAACGCCGAGGATCTGCCCCCGACGGCTGCTGGCCCGCCTGGCCAAGGCCTGGCCCAGGCCCAGCATCAGGCCGGAATCCACGATGCCCTGGCTCAGGAAGAAAACGGCGACGATGGTGGCCAGGGCCGGGTGCCCGAAGCCGGAGAACAGGACCCGGGCCGGGGCCGCCCCCAGGATGCCCAGGAGGAATAGGCCGGTCAGGGCCACAACCTCGATCCGGAAGCGCCCCCGGGCGATGAGAATAAGGACTGCCAGCAGAACAACCCAGGTGAGGAACGGTTCTACCCCAACCCGATGCCCCCTTTTACCTGTTGATTTTGCCAAAGACATTTATGAGACTACTTCATACTTTTTATTTCTCCAAAAAGAGTATCATTCCCTGCTGCTGCCAGCCGTCAGGAAAGAATAATCCACGCGGGAAATATATGTTCAGAATTATTTGTCTTTTTTACTGTTTAAAGCAGGAATTAACCCGGGACACAGAGAAGAGAATAGAATAGAAAATCCCGGGTGAAAGGAGGGTAGAACTTATGGCAACCTATATCATGCTGACCTCGCTGACGGACGACGGATGTGAAACCCTGACCAGGAACCCCGAGCGAATCAAAGAGGTTAATAAGGACGTGGAGGATATGGGTGGCAAGG